>DAOQTN010000187.1:0-5800 GCA_035340555.1 Anaerolineaceae bacterium
GCCGCGGCCGCCCGGGCACACAGCCAGGGGGCCCGCAGATTCAGCGCCAGGGTGTCATCCCACTCGGCCACTGCCAGATCCATCAGGTTGGCCCGCGGCATGACCGCCGCCGAATTGACCAGCACGCGCAGCCGCAACCCGGCCGCACCGGCGCGCGCAAACAGCGCCTCAACCTGGGTCGGATCGCGCAAATCCGCCGCGTGAACAAAGGCCAGAGCCCCCGCCGCCGACAACAGCCGGGCGGTTTCATCCGCCTCTGCTGCCGAGGCATGGTAATGCAGTCCCACCTGATAACCGGCCTGGGCCAGCGCCAGAGCAATGGCCCGTCCCAGCCGGACTGCCCCACCGGTGACCACCGCCAAGGGCCGTTCTTCCATCATCATTTCCGGAACAAATTGGAGAGGAAAAACCAGATATTGGCCGGCCGCTCCGCCAGACGGCGCATGAAATAGGGATACCAGTGGGTGCCGTAGGGGACATAGACCCGGACCGGGTAACCGGCCTGGACCAGGCGTTCCTGCAGATCACGGCGGATCCCATAAAGCATTTGAAACTCCAGCGCCTTTTCGGCAATCCCCAGCTGCCGGGCGGCGGCCCGGGCATGCTCAATCCGGGCCTCATCGTGGCTGGCCAGCGCCAGAATGGGTGGAATGCGGCCATCGACGCTGACCCAGGGGGAACCGGCGGCCAGGGTGCCCTCCAGCAGTTGATCGGTCAGGCGGTCAAAATTGGCATCCACGGCCGCCTTTTGCGGGAAGGCGACCCGGGCCCCTTCCCGGTAGGCGCCCTTGACCAGGCGCACCCGGACCCCCTGCTCGAGCAGGGCGGCAATATCGGCGGCGCTGCGGTATAAATAGGATTGGATGACCGTGCCCACCTGGGTGAAGCCCTGCTGGCGGGCCCAGGCCAGCATCTCGAGGGTGGCGGTGGTGACCGGCGAGTCCTCCATATCGATCCGAACGTAATTACCGGTCTCACGGGCCCGTTCCAGAATCCGGACCAGATTCTCCCGGCAAAGGGCGGCATCCAGGTTGAGGCCAATCTGGCTTAGCTTGATGGAAACATTGGACCGCACGCCAGCCCGATTGATTTCGTCCAAAATGACCAGGATTTCCTCAACCGCCTGGTGGGCCTCCTCCGGCCGGCTGGTGTTTTCCCCCAGGTGATCCAGCGTGGCCAGGATGCCTTTGGCATTCAGTTCCCGCACCACGCGGATGGCGTCGGCCGGGGTCTCCCCGGCCACAAACCGGGCGGCCGCCCGCCAGGCAAATGGCAGCCGGGTGATCAGCCGCTGGGCCCACATGGCCCGGGACAATGAAATGAAAAGCGCTTTCAACATGGCAGCACTCCTGAGGCAAGGTCTTTAGAGATGATGTATTTAGATGATGTACTTAGATGAAATATTGTAGCATATCTGCCCCGTGCTGCGGGATCCCGCCAGCCCTCGAACCGCCAAAAGGTTGGACAGCCGGTCCGGGTCTCGGTCCGGGTCTCGGTCCGGGTCTCGGTCCGGGTCGGTCCGGGTCGGTCCGGGTCGGTCCGGGTCTCGGTCCGGGTCGGTCCGGGACCGGGCCCACCCTAGCGGCGGCCAGCCGGCGGAAAATTTTCAGTCAGTCCGGACAGCAGCCAGAAGGCTTGACTGGCCCAAAATCAGGTGCGGATTTGACTGTCCATTTTTATATTTTGGGATAGAATTAACCCATGCAGTCGTTCAAGAACTCCCTGCGCAACCGGCTTCCCAGCCACCCCGCCTGGCGGCGGATCTTCATGATCATGGCGGCTGTGTTAGTGGTCTACCTGATCATTTTGATGTCCCACGGCGGTCAGGATACGATCCGGGCCTTCCTGATTGAATATCAGCAGTTTGATTACTGCTTCTGGGGGTTCATTTTCTGGATTTTCTTTTTTGCCCAATTTGTGCTGCCGCTGCGCACAGTGCGGGAGCGGGCCCTGGCCTTCGCCCGGCTGCTGATCTATAACCTCGGACTGCATGGCCCGGCCATTCTCATCGAAAACGGCAAGATCCGGGAAAGAAAGTACGAGTCCGAACGCAAGGGACCGGGGGTGATTGTGCTGGACATGGCCAGTGCGGCGGTTTTACGAACGCCGGTGGAAATAACCCAGACCGTCGGGCCCGGGGTGACCTTCACCAAACATGATTTCCTGAGCAATATCTCCGAGACGGTCGCGGAAGCCGTGGATTTGCACAGCCAACGCAAGTTTGTGGGCCCCCAGGGCAACAGCAATCCGTTTCTGCCGCAGCAGCCCGACGAAAGCGACGGAGCCTATGCCGCCCGGCAGCGGATGCGGCTGGAAACCCGGGCCTTCACCCGCGACGGGGTTGAAGTCGTGCCCAATCTTTTCTGCCGCTTTGATCTGATCCCCATCTCCCCGAAAGACAACGGGGGCACCCCGTTCAACTACAACGGCGATTCAGTGGCCAAATTGGTCCGGGCCCACTCCATCAACGCGAGCGCCCACCCCGAGTCTCCGGAGCGGATCACCGACATCTACGGTCTGCCCCCCAGCCTGGTGGCAGATGTCTGGCGGGAGTTGTTGGAGGGCTACACCCTCGCCGAAATCTTCCCCTTTGTTGACGTCCAACCTTCGCCGTTGGATACGATACGCGACAAAATCAAGGAACGGTTGACCACCCCAAACCATCGGGAATACGATCTGATGACCAACAGCGGACTGAAACTGCGCTTCGCCTTCATCCTCAACTTGCGCCTGCCGCCCGAGGCGGATGCCGAATTGGTCCGGCGCTGGGAAAACTCCTGGCTGACCCGGGCCCGGCAGGAAGAGCGCCTGGTCAACCAACTGCACAGCGAGGCAGCCCAGAACGGGCGCACCCTGGCCGAGCGCGAGTATGCGCTGGCACTGGCGGGGGCCCTGCAAGGCCTGATCGCCGCCGGCCCGCCCTCGGCAACCGCGGGCAAGATCATCCTGACCGAGACCGTGCGCGGCATGGCCCAGCTTTACCGGCAGCATCCCCAGTTGCACTCTGATCCGGAAACCCTGCGGGATCTGGAACAACTACTGGAGTGGGCCAAATGACAACCCCGGCCAATCCCACCACCCCGCTCCCGCCACCGTCCACCTCCCCACCAACCGGAGAGGCACCCGATTTGGCAGAGGGTGAAACCGCTGCCCCCAAAGGACCGCTGGGGCGTTTGGCCAAAGCCTTGGAAGAGATCGGCAAGCAAATCCGGGTCTGGCTGCGGCCATTGATCAACCTCATCGACGATGTGGTCAACCGGCTGTTCCGGATGCGGTACATCAGCGGGCTGGTCCGGCTGGGCCTGGTGGTGGGTTTTGGCGTGCTGGGTTGGCTGCTGTTGGCAGTCAACATCCACCCCTACGCCAGCTGGCGGCACCAACTGCCCGTGCTCGAACCAGGGATGAACCCCTACTTTTTTGTGTTGGGCTTCTTCTGGACCATCCTGCGGAACACCTTTTTGGCCTGGGACGTCCTGACCTATGTCATTTTGGGTTTGCTGCCCTTCTTTGCCGCCATTGAATTTGCCGCCATCTATCTGGATGACATCTATGAACTGAATGACATCCACATGGCCCGGCGCTTTATCTGGCAGACGGCCTTTTCGGTGCCCGATTACGACATCCTCCATGTTGAAAATGGTGAAGTCCGCCCCGAGGACCGGCGGCTGCCGGTGTTCCGTATCGGCGGCCCCGGCTATGTCCAGGTCGGCATGGAAAACGCCTGCGTCTTTGAACGCATGGACGGCGAGGCCCGGGTGATCGGCCCCACCAACCAGGGGGTGCTGCGGGCGGAACGGCTGGATGGATTTGAGCGGCTGCGGGGGGCGATCGATCTGCGGGATCAAACAGCCAATCCCGATGTGGTGGCCCGCACCCGCGACGGCATCCAGCTGACTGTGCGCAACATCCGTGTCATTTACAGTGTAATCCGTCCCACAAAGCCGTCCCATGCCCGCCCCTATCCCTATCAGGATCAGGACATCCTCAATCTGGTATACAACCAGAATCGCGACACCATCACCGGGGCGATGAATTCGCTGATCACCGTCTCCCTGCGCACATTTCTCGGGACCCGACTGCTGGGGGAAATCATGGCGGCCATCACGGCCAACGACATTGACCGGCTGCGGGGATTAACCACCGGAGACGGTGCGCTGGGAGCCGCGATCTGGGCCCCCGAACGGATGCCGCGGGCGGATGTCACCGACCGGAACTTTTACAACCCCAGCCAGGGAGCGACCAACCTGCTGGCCCCGTTTATTGAGCGGGCCACCCGGGACGGGGTGCAGCTGCATTGGATTGACGTGGGCACCTGGCATATCCCGACCAGCATCCTGTCCGAGCAGTATCTCGAAGCCCTGCAACTTACCATCCAAAACCAGGGTCGCAACAATTTGTTCGCCCTGCGGGACACCACCTTCGGCGCCTGGGCGGATCAAACCCAGCTGATGCTGCGGCAGCTGCCGTTGGACCTGGTTCAACTGCAGCAGGTGCGCCGCCAGCGGGCCGAATTATCCGATGACGATCTGGTATACCAGATGGTCAAACAGCTCCAAAAACAGCTCCGCAACGGACGTGATCAGTTCCGGGAAATCGGACGTTCCGAGCCCAATGAAATCCGGGATGCGCTGCGTTACCTGCAGCAGTATGATGTTGATTACGCGCGCGCCCGGGGAGGAAGGACTATCGCCTCATGAGACCAGCCCCCAAAGTTCGTTATTATGCTCTCGGGCCCGAAGTTTCCCGGGCCATCCAGCAGGGTCTGCCATTGGTGGCCCTGGAATCCACCGTGATCACCCACGGATTGCCGCGGCCGCAAAATTTGCAGCTGGCCCGCCAGCTGGAAACCGAGGTCCGCGCCCAGGCCGCCATTCCCGCCACCATCGCCCTGATGGATCAAAAAATCCACGTTGGCCTGACCGAGGCGGAACTGGAACGCCTGGCCAACGAAACCGCCGCCCGGAAGATCAGCCGGCGGGATCTGGCCGCGGCACTGGCCCAGGGAGCCGTCGGCGGCACCACGGTGGCCGGGACCCTGATCACCGCCCATCTGGTGGGCATCAAGGTATTTGCCACCGGGGGCATTGGCGGTGTACACCGCAATGCCCCCTTTGACATCTCCGCCGATCTGCCGGAACTGTCCCGCACCCCGCTGGTGGTGGTGTGCGCCGGCGCCAAGGCCATCCTGGACCTGCCGGCCACCCTGGAATACCTGGAAACCGCCGGGGTGCCGGTGATCGGCTACGGCACCCGGGAATTCCCCGCCTTTTACTCGCGCAGCAGCGGTCTGCCGGTGCCCATCTCCGCCCAAACCCCCGGTGAAATTGCCGAAATTGCCCGGGCGCACTGGGCGCTGGGACTGCAAAGCGCCCTGCTGGTCGTCCAGCCACCGCCGGAAGCCGACGCCCTGCCGGCCGAAAAGGTCACGGCGGCGGTGAACCGGGCGCTGCAGGAAGCCCAAGAACAGGGCATCCGGGGGTCCGCCACGACTCCCTTCCTGCTGGGCCGGGTCAGTGAGCTGACCGACGGCGCCAGCCTGAAATCCAATCTGGCACTGCTGCAAAACAATGCTCGCCTCGCCGGCCAGATCGCCCGCGAACTCTCCGGTCCCCGCCACCGCCAGGACGCCTGAGCCCCCCGGCGCTTGATCCGGTCGGCTCCGACCGCCTCCCAACCGCAATGCGGCATTGCTGTGTCGCCGCGTCGCTGTGTTGCCGCGTCGCTGTGTTGCCGCGTCGCTGTGTTGCCGCGTCGCTGTGTTGCCGCGTCGCTGTGTTGCCGCGTCGCTGTGTTGCCGCGT
>DAOQTN010000188.1:0-5765 GCA_035340555.1 Anaerolineaceae bacterium
TATGTTGGATACGCTTTCACATCGCTTGTGGGGCTGTGATGCCCAGCAAAGCCAGTCCATTGACAATGACCTGGCGGGTTGCTGCAGTCAGGCGCAGGCGCGCCGCTCGCACCGGTTCTTCAACTTGAAGCACCGGGCACTGGTTGTAGAAATCATTGAAAGCCTGCGCAATTTCAAAGGTCAGGTTGGCAATCACCATGGGGGACAGCTCGGCCGCCGCCCGCTGCACTTCGCGCGGGAAACGGGCAATCAGGTCCACCAGCGCAATCTCCTGCCGGCTCAGTTCGTGAGCCGGTGTGGCTGCCGGCGGCACGCTGCCACCCGATTTGCGGATAATGCTGTTGGCCCGCACCTGGGCATATTGAATATACGGCGCTGCCTGACCATCAAAATTCAGCGCCGACTCCCAATCAAAAGTGACATCCTTGACGTTTTCGCGTGAAATCATGGGATAGCGAATCGCGCCAATGGCCACGGCCCGGGCAACATCCTCCTGGACCTCCAATGGAAGTTCAGGGTTCTTTTCCTGGACAATGATTAATGCCCGGCGGGTGGCTTCCCGGAGCAGATCCTCCAGCAGGACAACCGTACCCTCGCGGGAGGCCATCACCACATTGCCCGGCAGACTGACCAACCCGTAGGGCAGGTGCTGCAGTTTTTTGGCCCAGTCCCGACCGGCGATTTCCAGAGTTTTGAAGACCTGGGTGAAGTGCTGTGACTGACGGACATCCACAACATAAATGCACCGGACCAGGTCGGGATAGTCGGTGAATTTGCGGGTGGCCAGGGCCAGATCCTCGGTCGCATACAAGGCGGTCCCATCAGAACGCAGCACCACCAAGACGCGGTATTTTTCGCCTTTTTCGCCCAACAGTTCGTCCAGCTTGACGATGACCGCCCCTTCCGGCCGCTCGTCCTGGGCAATCTGGCGGCGGATCAGTTCATCCACAATCACTTTGCCGGGCTGCTCCATCTGACTGTTGAAGTAATAGACATCAAACGGAATGCCCAACTGGGCATACATGGCATTGAACCCGTCCAGTGACCACTGCCGGGTCTCTTCCCATAACGCCACGACTTCAGGATCACGCTGGTCCCAGCGCATATACAGCGCCCGCACCTCAGCCTCCAGGTCGGGATTTTCCTCCAGATGCCGGTTGGCTTCAGCATACAGATCGCCCATCCAGCGGGTGATATCCGTCCCCGGACGTTCGCCGCGGTGGTGGCGGGCATAATTCCACAGCCACTTCATCACATGCAGCCCCATATCCCCGGGGTAATTGGCGCGGATGATATCGTAACCCGCGGCCTCCAGCAACCGGGCCAGGGCATCGCCCAGAATGGCGCCGCGTAAATGCCCCACGTGGAAGGCCTTGTGGGTGTTGGGGTGTGAAAATTCCACCATCAGACGCTGCCCCAAGCGCTCGCCGCGTCCAAAGCCAGCACCTGAATCCAGCACCGCATCCACCACCCGGCGGGTGTAGTCTTGTGGATGGAAATACAGGTTCAGGTAACCCTTGACCGCCTCCACGCGTTCAAAGCCGGCGGGGGTGCCCAGATGGGCAGCCACGGCATCTGCCAGTTCGGCCGCACGCTGCGGTACAATCACCCGTTTGCCCGAACGCGCCTCTTGAGCCGCCAGTTGGAAAAAGGACGTGCTGATGCCCCACTGTCCACTGAATGGAATCCAGTTCCATTGCAGCGCTGGTTCCGGCAGGCCGTTTTCGGCGCACCAGGCCAGAATGCGGGATTCCATTTGCTGCTGCTCGTGTTCAAACATGTGCGTTCTCTCGTTACCCTAAAAGCGAAAGCGGGAGTAACAGGCACTCCCGCCGCTGGTAAAAAATTGTTCGTCCCCGCAGGCCTTGCCGGGGGGCACGCAATCGCTTACTTAGCCAGAGAAGCCAAGTGCTTCATCAACCGGCTCTTGCGACGGGCGGCATTATTCTTATGGATGACACCCTGCTGAGCGGCCTTATCCAGCGCGCTCACAGCTTCCTGAATGGCCACGCGGGCGGCTTCGGGATCACTGGATTCCATGCTGCGGCGGGCTTTGGCAACGAAGGTACGGGCAGAGCCGCGATAAACACGGTTGCGCAGGCGGCGTACGTCGTTCTGGCGATTTCGCTTAATTTGAGACTTGATATTAGCCAACGGTCTTCCTCCAAAAAAATACTTTCTCTAATGCGAAGGCGAATTTTACCCGAAACCGCGGCGTTTGTCCAGCATTTTCGGTCGGATTCGCTGTGATTGGGTTTGATCTCGCCTGATTCCCATCATCTCGATGCAACCCTGCCGCCTGATCATGGGGTGTGATCAGGCGGCAGGCAGTAAAGGTGCAAATTCCGGTCTATTTCCGGTCTAAAGCAGGGCCAGGTAGCGCTCCAGCCGCTTCTCAATGATGCCCAGGCTGCCGCGCCAGAAATCGGGCGTGCGAATGTCAATGCCAAAGCGCCCAGCTAATTCGGCGGCAGTACCCATGCCCGTGCCTGCCAACAGCGATTTGTATTCCGGTACAAAATCTGCGCCGCGCTGCTGGTAGATGGCATAGAGCCCGGTGCCAAAGAGCAGCCCAAACGTGTACGGGAAGTTGTAGAACGACAGGCTGGCTTCGTAATAATGAGGCTTCCAGACCCACATGTAGGGGTGCAGGAAGCGTTCATCCAGACCGTCGCCGTAGGCGGCCTTCTGGCAGCGTTCCATAATCTCGCACAGCTCATCGGCCGAAAGTTCGGCCTGTTCACGGCGCTCAAAGACTTCTTTCTCAAACAAGTAGCGCGAGTAGATGTCCACCACCACCTGCGAATCGCCAATCAGGGCGGTCTCCAGAATGGCCAGCCGCTCATCGTCATCAGCGGCATTTTCCAGCACTGCGTTGCTGACAATGGTCTCACACATGATTGAGGCGGTTTCGGCCATGGTCATGGGCGTGCGACGCTGCAGATCGGTGGTGCCCGCCTTGAACATGCAGTCGGCATGGAAGCCGTGTCCCAGTTCGTGGGCCAGTGTGCTGACCACATCCAGCGAGCCGTCAAAGCTCAGCAAAATGCGGGATTCCTTCACTGCCGGCACATCCATGCAGAAGGCGCCCGCAACTTTGCCCGTGCGCTGTTCGGCATCAATCCAGTGATTATTGAAGGCGCGCTCTGCAAACGCCGCCATGTCGGGTGAGAAGCGCCCAAAATTATCCAGCACAAATTTGCGGGCTTCTTCAAAGGTGTAGGTGCGGTCACTGCGACCGGCCGGAGCAAACAGATCCCACCAGGCCAGTTTGGTTTTGCCCAGCCGTTTGGCCTTGGCCTTGAAGTAGCGCTGGAACATGGGCAGGCTCTCGCGCATCGCGGTCAGCATGGCTTCCAGGGTTGCCCGGTCAATCCGGTTGATGTCCAGCGCCGCGTGCAGCGCATCGGTGCGCCCCCGCCGGTGGTTCAGGGTGTTCACCGTGCCTTTGATGCCGTTCAGCGCCGCGGCAACCGGCTCGCGCACGGTTTGCCAGGCTTTCAGCTCGGTTTCATAGGCCCGCCGCCGCACATCTTCATCCGGATGCCCGCGCAGATTGATGATCGCCGGCATCGAAAGCGACTGCACCTTGCCATCCAGTTCAAAGTCCATGCTCAGCTGGGATGTGACTGTCCGCTGCAGCTTGCCCCAGGCATTGGCGCCGCTCAGATTGAGTTCGGTGGCGATGGCCTCTTCGGCCTGGCTCATCAGATAGCGGCTCTGTTCTGCCGTTTCCTGCAGCCAGAAGGCATGGTCCCGGGCAGGGCCGGACTTGCTGGTGATGGCTGGCAGTGCCGGACCAAGTTTGCCGATCCAGGCCTGGGCGCGGGTGCCCAGTTTTTCGAGCTCCACACTGGCAATCTCCATCTCGGAGAGCTTGCGCAGTGCTTCGGTGTTGAAGGAATCAGTTGATACAAACGAGTTAATATAGGCAAACATTGTCCCAACGCGCTCCAGCAGGGTATTAAACCGCTCAAGAAGCTGGTTGACTTTCTCGGTCAGGAGCGCTGGATCCGAACCGGCATCGAGTGCCTCGGCTTGGGCTAAAAAGGTATCAAGTTCAGCAGTCTCGGCTTTTGCCTTTGCAAAATCCGCGGCAAATTCAGCTGATTGCAGGCTGGGATAAACATTGGAAAGATCCCAACGGGGTGGGGTTTTTGCACTCATGCGAACTCCTATTGATTATGTAGTGAATAAATGTTTATTGATTATACCGCGCCGGTTCGATTTTGAATCCTGGATCGGGCGGCAGGTTGGGTTGGGCGGCAGCGGCCACCGCCAGGCGGTCGCAGGCCGCGTTATCCGGATCGCTGGCATGGCCGCGCACCCAGGTAAATTCAACCCGGTGGGTTTCGCACAGTCTCAACAGACGCTCCCACAAGTCGGAGTTGAGGGCCGGCTCTTTGCGGTTGCGCATCCAATTATTGGCGCGCCAGCGTCGGGCCCAACCTTGCTGCATGGCCTGGGCAACATACTGCGAATCGGTAAAGACCTGCACCCGGCAGGGGCGGGTCAGCGCTTCCAGTCCTGCTATGACGGCCATCAGCTCCATCCGGTTGTTGGTTGTCTGGTTGAAGCCGCCGCTGAGGGTGCGCTGCTGGCCTTTATACTTCAGTAGAGCGGCATAGCCGCCGGGACCCGGGTTGCCCGAACAGGCGCCATCGGTGTACAGGGTCACGATAGAATTCGTGAAGCGTTGATCAGGTTTGGCAGGTTGTGCAGTCAATTTTGGAGTATACTTTTCAATATCCAATCATTATACGTAGGAGTGTATCATGGAAAATAACGAATCGACAAGCACCCGCTCGGACGATACCCTGTCCGTTTCCGAGGGTTTGCGCCCCGGTGGTCAACTGCCGGTGGTTGTTCCCCCGAAAACGAACCTGGGGCGCCGGATTATGATCTGGCTGGCCGTGGGGGGCGTATGCCTGCTGGTCGGAGCCCTGGTCGTTTACCTGGGCCTTTATATTCCCGGGCAGGATGCCTTGAAATCAACCCAGGATGAACTGGCTGCCGTCCAGCAGAACCTGACGGACACTCAGGCCGCGCTGGAGACGGCAAATGCCGATCTGTTGGCAGCCCGGACCAACGCTGAGGATTCCGTGGCCGAACTTGCCGAGTTGCAGACCCGGGTACCCCTGCTGCAGGTCCAAAACGACATTTTGGCAGCCCGGCTGGCCCTGGCGAACGAGGATAGAACCACGGCGAACCTGATGCTGTCTCAGGCGGATGTGGACATGGCTGTTCTGGTGGATGTCCTGAAGGTGACCAATCCTGATGCCGCCGGGTCACTGCAACAGCGCCTGGCTGTTGTGCTCGCGGCATTTGCCCGCAATGACAAAACCGAGACCGCCCTGGAACTGCGGACTCTTACCGAAAACTTGAATATGCTTGGCCAACGGTAAACCGGCCGGTGGATCCGGTTGACATGGCCGGGGGCCAAAGGTGGTTTTTCTGGGAGTTGGCATTCGGGAGAACCTGCTTCCGCCGCCACACTTCATCCGGTATCACCAGGCGGGACCAGAATTGAAACAGCCGCGAAGTCTTTCATGCAAAATCCAGTCCCAGCTGCTTGGGACTGGATTTTGTTATCAACCGGGGCCCGGGATGCATTGACAGGGCCATTCACCGGGTTGACGGTTGCCTGGACAACCTGAATGTGCTATGCTGGTGGAGAACTTATCCGGCTGCAGAACTTGTCCGGCTAATGTGCTATGCTGGTGGAGTACCTATCTGGCTGCAGGAATCATTTTTAAGCTTTAACC
>DAOQTN010000189.1:0-5751 GCA_035340555.1 Anaerolineaceae bacterium
GACCACTTGGCGCAACCCGAGCGGGCCTGTCTCTGGAGAGGCTCGCGTGTTGCGCGGTGGTTGCTGGGGTAGTGATGCGGGGGGTGTGCGCGCCGCCGGCCGCAACAGGATCATCCCTGGCGACCGGTTCATTCATCGGGGGTTCCGCTGCCGCCTTAGCGCAGCACCCTGAAGGGGCTCGCCTGAATTTCCGGGTTTCTGGCGGCTGAATTTCTAGGCGCTGCGCAAGGATGCCCATGCGGGATGTAATCACAAACATGAACAGCCGATCACCCGAGTCCGGGTACTGGCATGACAAAGTAGAGGGGAAATTGGGAGATTATCTATCCTGCAGAATTCAAGAAACTATAAGCACATTTGCTTCTTCGCTGTCGACATTTTTATAGCTGGATTAAATCATATACTGGCCAACTTCGGGGTCGGATCAGTTTTTGGGAATGGTCACAAGTTTGACCCGTTCCGGTTATAATGATGACCAGCAGGGGGAGATACAGAGCCTCTGCGAATACCAATTCCAATTGAAAGGGCTGGTTTGGCATGAACAAGACAGTAAAAACGGTTCTGATAACGATACTGGTGATGTTGGCGATTTGTGGCTGTTTGGCGCTCGGGACGTTTTTTGGCCCGGGGATCGTCCGGAGCATTCAAATGAAGCCGGCGTATAAACTGGCCGATGCGTTCATGAATGATCTTCAGGCCGGCAACCTTGAAGACGCTTTTACCCGGGTCAGTGAGGATCTCCGCCAAAATGCCGGCAGTGCCGAGGCTCTGCCGGCTTATCTGGGAATTCTTAGCCCGATTGAATCTTTTGACCGCGGCAGCATGTCCATGATCAGCAGCGACCGGCAGGATATTACGGTGACCTACAGTGCCAGATTGGCCGATCAAACCGAGGTGACACTTTGGGTGAAGCTGGGCAAGACCGAAGCCGGCTGGGAAATCTCCCAAGTCAGCGTTCACGATAAGTAACCCGGCGCCCTTCTCCCTGCGGCACGGCTGGCGATTGCTGCACCGCCGCACCGGACTGCCCCGCCCTGCAGCAGTCCGGGCCGGATTTGATTTGACCAGGTGTGGCTGGACCCAACCTGGTCTGGCCTGACTGGACACAACCGCACCCGACTGGATCCAACTGGCTTCAACTGGACACAACCGCACCTGACTGGATCCAGCTGGACCTGACTGGACTTGGCTTGGCTTGGTTTGGCTTGACTTGACTTGACAACTACTTCAGGAGGATTTTTCCGTGGAACAAACTCAGCAAACAATCAACACCCGCCCCGCAAAGAAAAAGCGCCTGCCGCTGCTGATCCTGTTGGGCCTGGGTCTGCTGGCCGCTGCCGCAGTCATCGTCCTGGTCGGTCGCGGGGCTGGCGCCTGGCGGGGACAAAACCCGACGGAAGCGATCCTGGTCACCGTCACCGGAACCCCCGGCGAGCCGGTGGATGGCTCCCCGGCGGTGGAAACCCCCGGCGAGCCGGTGGATGGCTCTCCGGCGGTGGCAACCCCCATTGACCCGGCGGCCGCGGCGGCCGTTTTGGGGGTGGAAACCATGTTTACAGTGGATTACGAAGCCGGCATTGACGCCTGGGTGGAAAAAATCTGTGCCATCAGTGCGGAGGGCGGCTGCAGCATGGCCAACTTTATGGCTGAGTCCATCGCCAAAAGCATGCAGGAATACCAGGCGGATTCGACCTGCACGGCAACGCCATTGGGGCGGGTGCATGATCAAGGCAACCAACAATACTGGGTCATTGCAGCCACCGTATCCGGATGGGCCGAGGATGGAACCGAACTGGTCGGGGTATTTGTGGAACGCCAGGATGAGACCAGTGACTGGAAATTTGCCGGAGTTAATATCTTTGCAGATCAACAGACCTTGATCCAACAGCTGACCGCAACCGCGGTCCCCACGCCGTAGATGGACTGGAAATCCGACCATTCGTTCACCCCACCGGCTTGACTGCCGCAGCCGGCAGCCGGTGGGGTGTGGGTGTTGCCTGGGGGTAGTATCTGCAAGATAATATCTATCTTTATCTATACAAGACTTATTTTATATGTATAATGGGTGGCATGAGAGTCAGCATAGGACAGGCCGCAAAGGAGTTGGGTGTCTCCATTCCTACCCTGCGTCTTTGGGAAGCGATCGCTCGCCGCGGCAGCCTGGCGGTTTTGATGCCGGCGCGCCTGCAGGCCTGATTGCAGGCCTGATTGGGGCGCGGCTGAGCCGGCTGAGGCCGCCAACTTTTCCGGCCATACCACCATGGCCGCCGGCAGTCCCATCTGGGGGATGGGCCCCCATCCCGGACGGAACCAACCGTCCCTGCGGGTGCGGACGGAATGCTTTTTACGGTTTCAATTTCAGTACGCAGCGGAAGCCCAGATACTCGGTCCGGCTGCCCGGGGAAACTTTAAATCGGGTGGCGGTCCGCATATGCCTGGCCTCGTCGACCCAGGAACCACCCCGGGCCACCCGGTCCTTGCCGGTGTCCGGCCCGAGCGGTCCGGCCGGGCCGCTGGAGGGCGATTGGGCTTCAAAATATTGGTTGTAGTAGTCCCCGGCATACCAGTCGGCACACCACTCCCAGACATTTCCGGCCATGTCGCAGCAGCCGTAGGGGCTGAGGCCGATGGGGGTGTATAAAATGGCCGGCGTGGTGGTGCCAAATCTGTTCGCAAAATTGCAGTGCATGGCATCCGGTTCCTGGTCGCCCCAGGGGTAAATGCGCCCGTCCGTTCCCCGGGCGGCTTTTTCCCACTCCGCTTCGGTGGGCAACCGGACCTGCCAGCCGGTCAGGTGGCACATCCATTCACAGAAGGCGGCGGCCTCATTCCAGCTGATCTGAACCACCGGATGATCCCGTTTCTGCCCGGGGGGTTGGTTGCCGTGCCAGAACTTCGGCGCGGTCCCGCCCCTGGCCAAAACAAACGCGGCATACTGGGCGTTGGTCACCGGCGTTCGTCCAATCCAGTAGTCTGGCAGTGGCACCCGGTGTTGGGGCTGCTCGTCCGGGTAAGTCCCGGGATCCCGGGCAGGATCCGAGCCCATCAAAAAATCGCCCGCTTGGACCGGGACAAATTCCATCTCCAGATTCTGAGCCAACCGCACCAGGATGGGATCCGCACCACTGCGCCTGGCGGCGGGCAGATCCGCGATTTCCGGATTTTGAGGCGGGGCGAGGTTTGGGGCGGCCTGTCCGGCCTGATATTGGGCTGCGCGCCGGGTGCGCTCTGCCGCCTCCCGTTTTTGCTTTTCCACGGCGGCGCTTCTGGCCAGCTCATCGGCTTGTTGCTTTTTTTCCAGCGCCTGGGTGATGCGCTTGTGCGATAATTTCAACCGGGGGTGATCCGGATAGCTGGCCTCAAGCTCGGTCAGCAGCTCTGCGGCCAGCTGCCATTCCTGTTCCGCTTCCATCTCTTTAAGGGCGGTCAGGCCATCCTCCAGGTTCCAAACCTGTCCGGGCTGGGGGGCGGCGTCAGAGCGGGATGCGGGACCTGATTCTCCGACGGCTGCCGGTGCGGCGGGCGGGGGCGGCGCATCGCTTGCCAGCTGCAGTGCCGCCTGGAAGGCCGCCAAGTCTGCAAAACGGTCCCCGGGGTCCTGGGCGAGCGCCTTGGCGATCAAACCGCCCAGTTCCTCCGGGCAGTCGGCGGGCCAGTGTTCCGGCAGATGCGGCCCCTCCATCAGATGCTGGCGCATCACTGCCGGCGGGGTGGGCCCGTCGAACAGTTTGCGACCGGTGAGCAGCTCCATCAGAACACAGGCCAGGGAATACTGGTCGGCTGCCGGGCCGGCCGGCTGCCCCTGCCAGATTTCCGGTGCGATGTAGGCGGGGGTGCCCATCAGCGCCCCGGTGCGGGTGCCGATGCTGCCCGCCTCCATGGCCCGCACCAGGCCGAAATCGGTCAGCACCGCGCCATCCGTGGGGCCAACCATGATGTTTTGGGGTTTGATGTCGCGATGGACCAGCCCCCGGGCGTGGGCAAAGACCAGGGCGTCGCTGATCTGGGACAGGTATCCCCAGGCCTCGGGCCAGGGCAGCCTCCCCCGCTCCTGCAGCAGCCGGGCCAGGGACGGCCCGGCGACGTAGCGCATGGCCAGGAAGTAACGCCCCTCCACCTCGCCCAGGTCCCAGACCCAGGCAATCTGGGGGTGAATCAGATGGGCGGCAGTCTGGGCCTCCTGCAGGAAACGGTCCACAGCCTCCTGATCAGACAGCAGGGCCCCTTTGAGGACTTTCAGGGCCACGATGCGCCGCAGCAGGGGATCCTCGGCCCTGTAGACCTCGGCGTAGGTGCCGCTGCCAATCAGTTCGATAATCCTGTACTTGCCCAGTTGTTTCATCGGTTTTTACCTCGCTGCCGGGTGCCGGCCCGGACCGGCTGTACGGTACCCAATCTGACCCGCCTGGCTACTCTCCCGGCATTTGGTTGCTGATCTATCCTGATTATATCCCAATTTCCCTCTCCGTCGGGTTTGACCGGCGAGCCGCCGGCGGACCGCTGCCCGGAGGTTGGGCCAGCTGGCCAGCGGCGGGAATATTCGCCCGGCCAGCCGGGTTGCCACGATATAAAAGGTTGCTTTGGGCCTGGCCAGGACCACCCAAAGGTGTTGGCGCCCAACTTGCCCGCTCTGGGGCCGCGGGCGGTGCCGGTAACCTGGCCGCGGCCGCCGACCACTGCCGGGAGGGTTTTGAGTATAATCAGTTCAGCCGGATCATCGATCCGGCCGGCCGCCCCCGCCGCGGGGGCAGTATCAGGAGGCGAGGAGAAAACCATGCTCAATGTTGAGGCCCTTGATCAACTCTCTCAGGACTTGCAGAATCCCCAGGGTGCCATCCGCATGGATGCGGTGCAGCGGGCCCGGGCCTTCATGGCGCAAAATGCATTTCGCCGGCAGGTGATTGAGCTGCTGGAAAACACAGCCAGCCGTGACGCCGATTCCGAGGTGGCTGCGGCGGCGCGCGCGGCATTGGCGGAGGATGCCCGGCCGCACCCGCGCCCCCGCCTGACCGGCACCCAGGCGTTTGAGGCGACCTGTTCCCGGGGCCACCGCCACTATTACAACAAGGACGATTACTGCTCGGGCACGACGGTCTGGCGGGAAATGGGGGCCGCCCTGGACACGGTGGTGATCACGTGTAAAACCTGCGGCACCGAATTTGTCTTCAAGCTGGATTGTGGGAGGAAGCCATGAGCCCGGAATCCCTTTCCAACGAAAAAATTCTGGCCGAACGCGCCCGGTTGAAGGCGTTGTTTGAGGAGATGAACAAGCAGCAGCTGACTTTTCTGGATGAGGCCGGCAAGCGGATCATTGAACTGGGCACCGGACTGCTGGGCATCCTGTTTGCCGTGATCGCCTTTGGCAAGGACTTTCCGCCGCCCTATCTTACGGCCAATCCCCTGGTCCAGGGCCTGGCGGTCGCCGTCCTGGTGGTGCTCACCGCCGCCCTGCTGGCGGGGGTGGTCACGGTCCAGCCGGCCCAGTACCGCTATAATCCGGATAATGTGACCTTCATGAAAGAAGAACTGGAGCGCATCACCAAGCATAAATCGGGCTGGATGCGCTGGGCCACCTGGTTGTTTTTTGCCGGGACGGCGCTGCTGGCGCTGCTGATCATCGTCCTGGTCTGCTCCGCCTGATCCGCCAGACCCGCTTCGCCTGACCCGCTTCGCCAGACCCGCTCCGCCTGACCCGCTCCGCCAGACCCGCTTCGCCTGACCCGCTTCGCCAGACCCGCTCCGCCTGACCCG
>DAOQTN010000190.1:0-1167 GCA_035340555.1 Anaerolineaceae bacterium
CGGGCGGCATCAGCCGGCATCTGGGTGGGCTCCAGCCGGGCGGCATCAGCCGGCACTTGGGGCGGCTCCAGCTGAACCAGGGCGGCGGTAAATGCCTGGATGTCTGGATGGCGCTCTGTGGGATTTGGGGAAAGGGCCAGCTGCAGCACACCGGCAAGCCCGGTGGGGCAGTCTGCCGGCCAAACCTCCGGCAGTCGTGCCCCTTCAAGCAGATGCTGCCGCATCACCGCCGGTGGAGTGGGACCGTAAAACAATGGCCGGCCAGTGAGTATCTCCACCAGCACGCAGGCCAGCGCATATTGGTCTGTTGCCGGGCTGGCTGGTTCGCCCTGCCAGATTTCAGGCGCCATGTATGCCGGAGTGCCCATGATGGCCCCGGTGCGGGTGCCAATGCTGCTGGCTTCCATAGCCCGTACCAGGCCGAAATCGGTCAGCACAGCCCCTTCTGTCGGACTGTACATGATGTTTTGCGGCTTGATGTCCCGATGAACCAGCCCGCGATGGTGGGCAAAGGCCAGGGCTTCGCCGACTTGTGTCACCACAAGCAAAGCGTCATTCCAAGAGAAACAACCTTGGTTCTTCAGAACTTTATCCAGTGACAAGCCATCGATATAACGCATGGCCAGATAGTAGCGCCCATCCGCTTCACCCAGATCCCAGACCCAGGCGATATGGGGATGGGTCAACCGGGCGGCTGTCCGGGCTTCCTGTAAAAATCGTGCCATGGCTTCATTGTCAGAAAGCAACGCACTTTTTATCAGCTTCAGAGCCACCGTGCGCTGCAGCACCGTGTCTTCGGCTTTGTAAACTTCTGCATAGGTGCCGCTGCCGATGAGCTCATCCAGTTCGTACTTCCCCAGTTGTTTTTTCATTGGTTTCTGCTTTCATAAGAGCCGCAACGTCATATGATGAAAAGAGCCCGATGTGAGACTATTTTTCTGGCGTGGTGGAAGTTGTATTTCCCGCCTGATGCGCCATCCGACAGATGGATGGGGTTGCGAGATCTTTCTGGATTATATCCCGATTGCGGCCGATGATGGGAAAATTTTAGAGTCAAAGCAGGCTGCTGTTAGAAAGGACTTTCCCAATGATTTTTGTACTACCTCGGCTCAGTCGGATGGCGAACTTCGCCGGAATGAAGCCTACGGATACTTTCCCAATGACTTT
>DAOQTN010000190.1:1267-5745 GCA_035340555.1 Anaerolineaceae bacterium
TATGCCGCCTCGGCTCAGCCGGATGGTAAATTTCGCCGGAATGAAGCCTACGGATACTTTCCCAATGACTTTTATGCCGCCTCGGCTCAGCCGGATGGTAAATTTCGCCGGAATGAAGCCTACGGATGCTTTCCCAATGACTTTTATGCCGCCTCGGCTCAGCCGGATGGCAAATTTCGCCGGAATGAAGTCGACGAATGCTTTCCCTGTGACGGCAATGCCACTTGGGCACAGCCGGGTGATCCGCTGCCGGGAAAAATAACTGGAGATGCTGTGTCGTGGAAGCCGGCTTTGGGCGGCGCCGAAGCGGCGTGAAGTATGGATAAATCGCGCTGAAACTCATGACGTCCATCGGGCTCCGGCGATTGACCAGACAACTGCTGCCGGGTAAAATGAGGTTGTATACACAACTGTGTGGAGGTGTTCATGGCAGCCACAAATCCAGTGCAAGCGGGGGTTTTCCGTTGTGAAGTGTCTTTTGCCGCCGGCGATCCCCGCAGCCAGGCCCTGTTGGCGGATGCCCATGCCCTGGGGCTGCACTGCGTTCAGCGCCTGGAATGTCGGGATTTGTTTTTTGTGGCTGGTCGTTTGACAGAGGCCGACTTGCAGTGCTTGGGGGCGGCCCTGCTGGGGGACGGCCTCACCCAACAGGTCAAAATTGATGCCATTGAGGTGCCGCCAACCGTGTCGATCCTGCCGGTCCTGCCGGCGGGGGCCAGCCTGCTGGAGGTGGCGCTACGCCCGGGGGTGACGGACCCGGTGGCCGAACAACTGGTGCGCGCCGGCCGGGAACTGGGCCTGGACGGTCTTGAGCAGGCCGCCACCGGACAGCGCTACCTGATCTGGGGCGATCAACTTACTGCCGATGATTTGCACCACCTGGCCAGGCGGTTGCTGGCCAATGATGTCATTCAGCGATATTCCCTGGGCTGTATTCAACCTGGTTTTCCGGTTGCCGCCCAAGCCAGTGGGGCGGTCGAGACGATCCCGCTGCGGGATCTGACGGCCGATCAGCTTTTGGCGCTCTCCCAGGATCGCCGGGCGGCACTCAACCTTCCTGAAATGCAGGCCATCCAGGCCTGGTTTGCTGAGGCTGGTCGCGACCCAACGGATATTGAATTTGAAATGCTCGCCCAAACCTGGAGCGAGCATTGTGTTCATAAAACCTTTAAGGCCCATATTCACCTGCCGGATGGCGAGATCATCCCGGGACTGCTGCGGACCTGTCTGCGCGCGGCCACCGAGGCGGTGAGTGCCCCTTGGGTGATTTCCGCCTTTGTCGATAATGCCGGGATCATTGAATATGACGGCCGGCATGAAATTTCCTTCAAGGTGGAGACCCACAACCATCCTTCGGCCATTGAACCGTTCGGCGGTGCCAACACTGGTGTCGGCGGGGTCATCCGGGATGTGATGGGGGTGTCCGCCCGCCCGATTGCCGTTACGGACGTACTTTGCTTTGGACCGCAAACGACGGATCTGGATGTGCTGCCGGCTGGCGTGCTGCACCCGCGCCGCATCCAGTCGGGGGTGGTATCGGGCGTGCAGGATTACGGCAACAAGATGGGCATTCCCACCACCAGCGGTGCCATTTGGTATGACGCCGGGTACACCGCCAATCCCCTGGTCTTTTGTGGCTGCGTTGGGATTGCCCCTCGCGGCCGCCACTGCCGCACCCCGCAGCCCGGCGATCGGATCATTGTTTTGGGAGGACGCACCGGCCGGGACGGACTGCGCGGGGCAACATTTTCATCCATGACCATGGATGCCCAAACTGGTGAAGTTTCAGGAGCCAGCGTCCAGATTGGCAATCCAATTATCGAAAAATGTACTGCTGATGTACTGGTGGCGGCCCGGGATGCCGGGCTCTATCATGCTGTCACCGACTGTGGGGCCGGTGGGTTGTCCTCGGCGGTGGGTGAAATGGCCGCCGGCTGCGGGGCGGAGGTGCAACTGCAGGCTGTCCCTTTGAAGTATCCCGGTCTGGCCCCTTGGGAAATCTGGCTTTCTGAAGCCCAAGAGCGCATGGTACTGGCGGTGCCGCCAGAACACCTGCCGGCTCTGGCGGCGCTGTGCCAGGACTACGCCGTTGAACTGACTGATCTGGGGGTCTTCACCAGTTCCGGCCGGTTGGTGGTCTGTTGGGGGCCGGAGCCGGTCCTGAACCTGGCGGTCGATTTTCTACACGAGGGGATTCCACTGCGCCATCTCCTGGCCGTGATGCCGGAGCCGGGCCGCCAAGTCGCGGCGATTGCCGCGGAACGGCCGGTCCCGGCCGATCAAATGCTGCTGGACCTGTTGAGGCATCCGAATCTATCCTCAAGGGAGGGCATCATCCGCCAATATGATCACGAGGTGCAGGGTGCCACCCTGATCAAACCATTGACCGGCGTGGCGGCCGATGCCCCTGCAGATGCCTGTGTGCTGCAGCCGCTGGAAACGGCCGGTGCGGTCGCTCTGGCCCTTGCTTGTGGGTTGAATCCGGAGTATGGCAAGCTGGATCCCCAACGCATGGCCGGCAGCGTCCTGGATGAAGCGGTGCGCAATGTGGTGGCCGCCGGGGCTGATCCGGCACGGATTGCGGTGTTGGATAATTTTTGCTGGGGCGATCCGGCCAACCCGGAGACCCTGGGTCAGCTGGTGGCTGCCTGCCGCGGTTGTCACGATGCCGCACTGCTGCACCAGACGCCGTTTATTTCTGGCAAGGATTCCTTAAACAATGAGTACTTGGGGTCGGACGGCCTGCGCCACGCGATTCCCCCGACTCTGTTGATTTCCGCCCTGGGCATCCTGCCGGATGCTGGCTGTGCCGTCAGCATGGATTTGAAATTGGCCGGCAGCCGGCTGTATCTGGTGGGTGATCATACGCCCCACTTTGGCGGCAGTCATTTTGCCCTGGCCGGCGGGACGCTGACGGAAAAAATGGATCGCACTGTGCCAGACCTATCGCCGGCAGCGCCGGCTATTTACCGGGCCTTGCATGCCGCCATGGGGCAGCGCCTGGTGCTGGCCTGCCATGATCTGAGCGAAGGCGGGCTGGCTGTGGCCGCCGCTGAAATGTGCATCGGTGGCCGGCTGGGACTGCAGATTGATCTGCCGGATGGGGACGCGGTGGAGTGGCTTTTTGGTGAAACCAACGGCTGTTTGTTGGTGGAGGTCGCCGCTGAAAAAGGACCGGCTTTTGAGGCTGCCTTGGCCGGCCTGCCCTGCCGGTTGTTGGGGCGGGTGCTGGCCCGACCGGTTTTGGAAGTCGTTCAATCCGGCAGTGGCATTGTTTCACTGAGGGTCGACCGGCTGGTCACGGCTTGGAGAGGAGCAGCATTGTGAAGCCCAGAATCCTGATTTTGAAAGCCAGCGGCACCAACCGGGACGGGGATGCGGCAGCAGCCTTTGTCCAGGCCGGTGGGGAACCAGTCATCCAGCCGCTGGCGGTTTTGCGCTCTTCCCGGGCCAAATGGCGCGATTATGATATTCTGGTAATCCCCGGGGGTTTTTCCTACGCGGATGCCCTGGGTGCCGGGCGGTTGCTGGCCCTGGATCTGACCACCTATTTCAACGACCAGGTGCAGGATTTTGTTTCCAGCAGCCGGCCGGTCATCGGGATTTGCAATGGTTTCCAGGCCCTGGTGAAGTCAGGCATTCTCCCGGGCTGGACGGCGGCAGATGGCGCTCCAGCGGCCACCCTGACCTTCAATCAATCCGGCCGGTTTGAATGTCGCTGGGTTGCTTTGAAGCCGGTGTCCCGGCACTGCCTGTGGACCCGTGACCTGGAGACCGTGGCGTGTCCTGTGGCCCATGGGGAGGGCCGCTTTGTGGTACGGGATGGGCAGGCCGAGGCGAAGCTGGAGGCGAACGATCAAATTGCCCTGGTGTATGCCACTGCTGGCAGCAGCGGCGTTGCGAGCACTGTCAGCGCTGCCGGGGGGGCTTATCCGGCCAATCCCAATGGCTCGATCCGGGATATTGCCGGCATCTGCAACCCGGCCGGGAACGTGCTGGGTCTGATGCCGCACCCCGAGGATTATATTTTTCCAACCCGGCATCCCAACTGGACCCGCGGCGGGGCCCAGGGGTCGGGGTTGGCCCTGTTTCAAAATGGCGTCAAGTTTGCCCGGGAGGCTTGAGTATGACCCATCCTGCTTTTACCGAATCCAATTTGGCCCTGTCGGGACTGCAGCGCGGCAAGGTCCGGGACTCTTACCTGCTGTCCGGAGACCGCCGGCTGCTGATCACCACCGATCGCCTGTCTGCCTTTGACCGCATCCTGGGGGCACTGCCCTACAAGGGACAGGTACTCAATCAATTGTCCGCCTGGTGGTTTGAACAGACCCGGTCAATTGTGGACAATCACGTTCTGCAATTGCCCGATCCCAACGCCTTGATGGCAGTTGCAGCCGAACCGTTCCCGGTGGAGGTCATTGTGCGCGGCTACATCACCGGTGTGACCAGCACAGCGCTTTGGTACCGGTATTCAATTG
>DAOQTN010000191.1:0-5742 GCA_035340555.1 Anaerolineaceae bacterium
TAGAAAAAAATCGGGCGTTCGCCCTGCAAAATATGCCGGGCCATCAACGCCACAACCGCCTCGTCCGAATTGAAGGGTACCCGATCCGCCAGCAGCAGCCAGAGTTTGAGCCCGGCCGCCAGCAGCAGTATCAACCCCAGCCAGAAAATATCGCGTTTCCAGATTTTCATGACTTGATTGTACAAGAGATTGGATAATTTGTCAGGCCGGAAATTCAGCCGTAAAGTCATCCGCGCGTATAATAAATCCATGAACAAATCCTGGCTGCAGCGGACCACCCCGATCGAGGTTATCGCCCTGATATTCATTGCCTACTTCTGGGGCATCCTGACGGTTCCCTTTCACCCGGATGAAAGCACCCAGTTGTACATGAGCGGCGATTTGGAACGTTTTTTTACAAATCCGGCCGATCTTTTCTGGACGCCGGCTGAAAACGGCGGGCTGCCGGAACGTTACCGGCTGCTGGATGCCCCCCTGACACGCCTGTTGATCGGACTGGGCCGGATACCCTTCGGCGAAAAACCGCTGGCTACCGACTGGGACTGGTCAAAAAACTGGGCGGACAATGTCGACAGCGGTGCCGAGCCCGGCATTCATCTGATGCTGGTGGGCCGGCTGAGTGTGATCTGGTTGTTCCCGTTGATGCTCTGGACGACCTACCAGGGGGGCAAGGCGGCCGGAGGCCAACGCCTCGGCTGGCTGACCCTGGCGTTCATGGCGACCAATGCGCTGGTGCTGCTGCACACCCGGCGGGCCATGGCCGAAAGTGCCCTGCTGTTTGCGACGACCCTTTTTATCTGGCTGGCACTGCGGGATAAAACCCCGGCCTGGCTGCTGGGCCTGAGCGCGGCCCTGGCGTTTTGCGCCAAACAATCGGCCGTGGTGCTGCTGCCGGTCGGCCTGCTGGCCATGCTGTGGCCGGGGCCGGGATCCCACCGGTTTACCCTGCGCCAGCAGGTCCTGCGCCTGGGCACTTACCTGGCCGCCTTCACCCTGCTGGTCGTCCTGTTTAATCCCTGGCTCTGGCGGCATCCCATCCCGGCCGTCCGGGCGGCGCTGGCGGCGCGGCAGGAACTGGCGGCACGGCAAACCGCGGAAATGCGGGTGGCCAATGCCGATCAGGCGCTGGACACTCCCGGCGAACGTCTCGTCGGGACCCTGGCACAGCTTTATTTTGCCCCCCCCGCCATCTGGGATGTGGGTAATTACACGGACACCCTGGAACGCAGGGCCGACCGGTACCTGTCCAACCCGTTGAACAAACTGCTGCGCAGTTTTATCGGCGGGGGTGTCCTACTGACGTTGACCCTGCTGGGAATCGTGCTGGCCCTTGTCGGCATCATCCGGCTGCCCGAACAACGGCGAAGCCTGCTGCTCATCCTGACCGGTTTCGGGCTCCAGTTGGGCTTTCAGATCGGGTTTGTCACCCTGCCGTTCCAGCGCTACGTGATTCCCCTGCTGCCCTGGACCGGACTGTTGATGGGCTACGCCCTGGCCAGGGCCATCCAGTTGGGCCGGCGGCGGAAATAAAACAGGCGCACAAAACCTGGTGTGCGCCTGTCTGTTAATTTGGTCTGCCCAGTGCAGCGTTCTGATCTGCTCGGCAATGATCGGGTCTGATCCCTCTGATCCGGGCCGAGCTGATCGGGCTGATCGATTGCCTAGATGCTGCGCTGGAACACGCGGTGATTTTTGTAGGCCTTGCCGCCCAGATTGATCAGGTCCCGGCGCATTTGAACCGCAGACTCAGCCACCTGGGTCATTTCAAGATGTTCAAATTGGGGCGTGCGGACGGTCTTCTCCAGCTCCGAGTACATCAGTGCGGTTCCCCCGCGACCCTGATATTCGGGCAGCACACCGACGCCGTTTCCGGACACCCAGTTGGTGCGCTTGAGTGAGATCAGCATGTCGGCAATGCTCCAGGGGGTCAACCGGCCGCGGGCCCGCTGAATGGCCTGTGAAATATCCGGGAACGCAAACAGGAAACCCACCACATCATCATGGTGCAGGATGATCTTGATGAATTGGGGAACCGCAACGGTCAGCACCGAGTCCACCGTGAATTTGATCTCACGTGGGGTCAGTGGATAATACTCCCAATTGTTGACAAAAGTCTTGTTATAGGCCTCCCCAATCCGATCCCCCCAACGCAGCATTTCCGCCTTGGAGGCAAAATTTTTGACGGTAAAGGTGCCGCGTTCCTGGACCCGGCGGGCAATCTCCCGCGCCTTTTCCGGCAGCTGGAAATTATCCCGATGCAGATAACAGGAGACAAAGTCCACCTTCTTTTCAAAACCCAGAGCCTCCATCAGGCGCTGGTAATAGGGGAAATTGTAATTCATCATCGTCATCATCTGATGATGCTCAAAACCTTCGATCTGGATGCCGTAACCATCAAAGGGGGAGAATCCCTTGGGGCCGGCCACCCGGGTGAGGCCGCGTTTCTGGGCCCATTCCACGGCCGCCGTCACCAGGGCCTTGGCCACATCAATATCATCCACGCTGTCAAAAAGGTAGAAGGACGAATCCCGGACCCCATGCACCTCGTTGAAGGGTTTAAGTTCCATGGCAGCGATGCGCCCGACCACCTCGCCGCCGCGGCGGGCAACGAAAAAGTCGGCATCCGAATGTTCATAGAAGGGGTGTTTCTCGCGGTTCAACATTAACTTGATGTCATTGTAGAACGGCGGGACCCACTGCGGCGTTCCGGCATAGAGACGATAGTGAAAATGAACAAATTCGTTCACCTGCCGGCGGTCGCTGGTATCAATTTTTTGAATTTCGACCATTTTTCCTCGCAATCTGAATAATAAATAATGGGAACGAGCAGAATAGGATCAGTATACCCCAAATTAAAATGCGGTGAACAAATGTGATGGACCAAAAAAACTGGACACGATAGAAAGGGAGAAGTAAGATAGGAAACAGGAGTGTCAGATGGGAAAACCGCATCGAACCTATCCAGCCGAATTCAAAGCCCGGGTTGTTATGGAGTTGATATCAGGCAAGAAGACGCTAGCAGTTTGTCGGAGAACCCGACAAACCATAGTGGTTGAGTGGTAAACTTCGAACATGAGCAGAAAATTCAAAACTCCGAATTATGAAGAAACTCTGAACCAGACCATTCGGCTGGCAGACGCCTTGCCGCCCCAGCATCTGGCGCGCTTGGTCGTCGATCTCATTGCCCAACTGGATTTGAAGCGGATCTACGAACGGTATGCGCCGGTGGGTGGGGAAGCAATTGCACCGGAAGTCCTGCTGGGGTTGTTGTTCTATGGGTATGCCACCGGTCTGTTCAGTTCGCGCAAGATCGAGAAAGCGACTTATGAGAGCATTCCCTTTCGGTTCATCGCCGGTGGCCTGCATCCCGATCATGATACCATTGCCAATTTTCGGAAAACATTTCTGGCAGAGATCAAAGAATTGTTTGTGCAGATCTTGCTCTTGGCTCAAGCGGCCGGGATACTGAAAGTTGGCAATATCAGTCTGGATGGCAGCAAGATCCATGCCGATGCTTCCAAGAGTCATGCCGTTAGCTACAAACGTCTGATCGAAATTGAAACCCAATTGCGCCAGGAAGTGGGCGGCCTGTTCGAGTTGGGGGAACAGGTCGACCAAGGCGAAAAGCAACTGCCGGAGGGGTTGATCCTCCAGGATGAGATCGCCTTGAAAAAAGAGCGCCTGGAGAACCTGACCCAGGCGAAGGCGATCCTGGAAGAGCGGGCCAAAGTGCGCTACGAAGCCGAGCAGGCTGAGTATGAAGCCAAGCTGCATGAGCGCGAAGCCAAAGCCCGCAAACATCGGCACAAACCTCGGGGGCGTGACCCCAAACCACCCGAACCCGGGCCGCGAGATAAAGATCAATACAACTTCACTGACCCAGATTCGCGCATCATGAAGAACAGTAACAATAAAGGTGTCGATCAACACTACAACGTGCAAGTGGCCAATGACCAAGACAGCCTGTTGATTGTGGCGCAGGCCCTGTCCAACCATCCCAATGATAAGCAAGAAGCGCTTCCCACCCTGGATGCACTCGACCCCCAAATAGGTAAACCGGAGGCGGTTGCTATGGATAACGGTTACTTCAGCCAGTCCAATATTGAAGGCTGCCGATTGCGTGGCATCGAGCCTTACATTGCCACGGGACGAGAGCCCCACCACCGGGATTGGCTCAGTTATTTCGACCAACTGCCTGAACCGCCGGGTGAAGAAGCCAGTCCGAAGGAAAAGATGGCTTACAAGCTGCAAACCGAGATCGGAAAGGCGATCTATCGGGTGCGCAAATGTACGATCGAACCCGTGATCGGGATCATCAAGGAAATCTTGGGATTCCGCCAATTCTCTTTGCGCGGCCTGTGGGCGGCGGCAGGAGAATGGTGTCTGGTTTGTCTGGCGTTCAATCTCAAGCGAATGCATCCCTTGTATCTCGATCGAGGACTGATTTAGCGCGCCTGCTATCCACCGAAAGGAGAATTTTGCCTTTGTTGCGTCCTGTTAATTGCTTCTTTTGCCGGTATCGACCGCCATTATGTCCCTGGAATGCCTTTCTATCCGCCAAAGAGACTGTCTCTCCGACAGGCTGCTAGAGTTATGAATTCATAATTCCCAATTCCGCCTCAGATCATCAAGATCGCGATGATTGCCTAGATAGCGCAGGTTGAATTCATCAATCTTCTCGGGCCACTTCTCGTCTCCGTAGGTATAGGCTTCTAGCTGATCTAAGTAACCATCCTCGACCCATAGTAGAAAACCTACTCTCTGTTGATAATTATCAGTCGTAAGCTCTACATCAACATCGCCAAAACAAAACGAGGGTTTTACCTTATGAGGCTCGAGAAACCCCTGCGAAATGTGTGGTACATCGAATTTTAAATAGAACCCAACCCCGGTGTATTGCCGCGATTCGATGCTCGAAGAGTGGAGTTGGTGCCGCAACACATTCAACACAGAATCATCACCTGCCAATAGCCATTCCAGCACTTGGATTTCTAAAGATGTAAAAATTAGCTCTTTCATATTATTCAAACCTTATGGAACGAAGAAGGTCCCAATCTTGGCTACTCCATCGACAACAGCGCCCCTGACTGTCAAATTTATTCCATTGACGGTGATTTGAATGCCCTTCGTCAATTCATCGGCTGTAAAGTCCCCAGCCACTTTTGAGAACTCACGCCATACTGCATTATAGCAGCAATTCTCAATATGGAGAAGGAAGGAGTAGCAGCAGCAGGAAAAGCTACCCCCCTACAAGGATAAGAGGCACAGGCCGAAGATCGAGAAGGCTTTTTCTCTTGGGAAAAAGGGATGGTCAAGGAAACGAAGCCAGCCGCGGAGCCGAGTGGCACACGCAGCGAGAAGAGTGCAACGAGGAAAAGCAGCGGGACATTATCCCGTATCGAGTTCCAAACCTTTGAACATAAATTCCAAGACTTGGTCCCAAGTCGAGAACTCGAAGTAACGTAAGAGCGCCTCCAAATCCTGAAAGAAAGTCTGACGGCGTCCCAATTTCTGCCGAATGGCGTGATACTGATTGTCGACCAAATCCAAAACGGTGTGGAACAGAAAAGCCAACAGGTTGAGGGAGAGCAAGAGGGCGGCCAGGTGCTGACTACCATGCCCGAAGTTGTGTTCCAAATGGTAACCTTTGGTTTTTAGCACGTTATTGTTCTCGTTTTCGACTTTCCAACGGGCACGCCCATCCCGCACAATGGCCTCCACGGAAGTATCGCGGATCTCAAA
>DAOQTN010000192.1:0-2053 GCA_035340555.1 Anaerolineaceae bacterium
CAAGAGTACCCAGGGATGGAAAACCATCTGCTGGTTGCGGTGACTGAAATGAACTCTCGAGCTGACATTGATCTGCTCTGCGAAGCATTGGAGGAGGTAAGCCATGACTGAGCCTACCATCTATGAACTTTCATCGCCGGGGCGTGTTGGTGTACGCTACCCAGATGCTGATGTGCCTCTGGCACCGTTGCCATCCGAACTGCTGCGAGCCGATTTACCCATGCCAGAAGTGGCTGAAAATGAGGTTGTGCGGCACTTCACCCGCCTGTCTCAATTGAATTACTGCATTGATCAGGGTGTCTATCCTCTGGGATCCTGCACGATGAAATACAATCCCAAAATCAATGAGGATACCGCCCGGTTATCCGGTTTTGCGTACACACATCCGCTGCAGCCGATTGAGACGGTTCAGGGCAATCTGGCGTTGATGTACGAGCTCCAGCAGTACCTGCAGGAAATCTCTGGCTTCGCTGGCTGCACCCTGCAACCAGCTGCAGGTGCACATGGTGAGTTTGTGGGCGTGATGATTATCCGGGCATATCACCAGAGCCGCGGTGATGCAAAACGCACCAAGATCCTCATTCCGGACTCGGCCCACGGCACAAACCCTGCCACATCCACCATGAGCGGCTTTGAGGTTGTGCCAGTAGCGAGTGATGCACGGGGAAATGTGGACCTGGAATCTCTGCGAGCTGTGTGCGATGATACCGTTGCTGGATTGATGCTGACCAATCCGAATACGCTGGGGTTGTTTGATGAGCACGTCACCGATATCATCCAGATTGTGCACGCGGCTGGCGGTTTAGTTTATGGTGACGGCGCCAACCTGAATGCACTGCTCGGGATTGCTCGCCCGGGTGATATTGGCTTTGATATCATGCATATCAACCTGCACAAGACTTTCTCAACCCCACATGGCGGTGGCGGTCCGGGTTCTGGGCCGGTCTGTGTGACGGCGCATCTGGTGGATTTCCTGCCGGATCCGGTTGTTGGTATTGTTGAACCGGGAACGGCAGACATGCCGCCGCTGTATGGCTTTGTGCATCCCGAAAAGAGCATTGGCCGCGTGAAAGCATTCCACGGACACTTTGGGATGCACGTGCGGGCGTTTACTTACATCTCGATGCATGGTGCGGATGGCCTGCGGCAGATCGCAGAATATGCGGTGCTGAATGCAAACTACCTGCTTTCGCGGTTACGTGACACCTATCACCTGGCATATGACCGCGTTTGTATGCATGAGTTTGTTGTTGAAGGTCGTTGGGATGACGCCCCAGGCGTCATTGCGTTGGATATCTCCAAACGGCTGATGGATTATAAATATCACCCGCCGACAAACTACTTCCCTTTAATCGTTCACGAAGCGTTGATGATTGAGCCTACGGAGACGGAAAGCAAACAGGCACTGGATGCCTTTGCTGATGTGTTGATCAAGATCGCTGAAGAAGCGCATACGCAACCAGAATTACTCAAAGAAGCTCCGCATATCACGCCAATTGGCAGGCTGGATGAAGTCAAGGCTGCCAAAGAGCTTGTGTTATGCTGCTGGCTGCCTGAGAAGTCTGAGTAACCTCATCATAAAAGGCCGCCTGATCAGGCGGCCTTTTTGTTTTCTTTTTTGAGAGGAGCCTATCATGAGCGAAACCGCTGCTGCTATCAAGCAAGAAACCCGCAAACTCAAACGAGAATTGACGCTCTTGCCGTTGTTTGCATTGATCTACTTTACCGTCTGTGGCGGTACTTTTGGGATTGAATCGTTGATTGGGTGGTCGGGGCCTGGTATGGCACTGATCCTGATTGCCGTGACGCCAATTGTATTCAGTATTCCCAATATGCTCATGGTACGCGAGATGAACTCAATGATGCCCGTCGAAGGCGGGTATTATCATTGGGTCAAGCAGGCTTATGGTCCCTTTGCCGGGTTTATGGCTGGCTGGATGAACTGGGTTGTATCCTGGGTGGATGTATCAATTTACCCGGTACTGGCAGCCTATTATCTGGGGCAGATGATCCCCGGTTTGCGCGAGGGCACTCAAATTGCCGGCATCTGGGT
>DAOQTN010000192.1:2153-5729 GCA_035340555.1 Anaerolineaceae bacterium
TGGGGCAGATGATCCCCGGTTTGCGCGAGGGCACTCAAATTGCCGGCATCTGGGTAGATGGCTGGGTGCTGCAATGGCTGGTTGCTCTGGTTATTATCTGGGGTATCAGTGCGCTCAATATACGAGGGGCGCGGTTAACAGGTTTGACCGCCAACTGGATTGGGATTGCCATGCTTGTCCCACTGGTATTGACCACCATTGTTGGGATCTACAACTGGATTCATGGCGGCGTTACGATCTCCCTTCCCTTGTTACCTGATGGGCAGAGCGGTTTTAGCGGAATCACCAGCTCGTTGAGCGTGGGGTTATTTGTTGTGATGTGGAATTATATGGGCTGGGAACTGCCCACCGCAGCAGGTGATGAAATTGTGAATCCCAAGCGGACTTATCCACTGGCAATGACCCTTGTGTTGGTCGCGGCTATTCTAACGTACTCGCTTCCAGTGGTTGCTGGTTTATATGGTGGAGCCGGGAACGACGGTCGGTATCTGCTCTGGGGGCAGGAAGAATATGAAGAAGGTCAGGGAATTGGCCCTGTCATGGCTGAATATGGCGTTACCGATGAAAAGCTGACGGAATGGGAAGTCAATCCTCAAAGCTCGGTTGGTTGGCAATTTCCAGACATTGCTTACCGATTGGGTGAGATTGCCAGCGGCGTTAAGAACAGTCCGCTGGCCAGAGCAATGGGATCAAGCGTGGCCTTTGCCGCTGTCCTCAGTATGGTGGGGTTGTTCATCGGAAACAGCCTGGGAGGGACGCGTGTGCCGTTTGCTATGGCGGAAGACGGCATGATGCCCAAGTGGATGGTCAAGGTGCACCCCAAATATGGCACTCCGTGGGTAGCCATTGTATTTTGCGGCGTACTTTTTTCCATATTCTCGTTGCAGACATTCCAACTGCTGGTTGTGGTTGATGTCTTGTTGAATATGCTGGTTTTGCTGGCGCAGCTATTTGCTCTTTGGAAACTGCGCTCCAGCCATCCGCATGTTCATCGGCAGAAGGTTCCTGGGGGCACCCTGGGATTGGTGCTGGTTACGCTGGGGCCTACGATCTTTGCTGTTTTTGCCATCTACAGTCAATTTGCGGAGGAGGGAATTACCTCGATATCCTGGGCTTTGGTTGCCATGCTGGTTGGAGCAGCGTTATATTTCCCAATCAAACGCTATATTAAACCCGGGGTACCAGATGTGGATCCTTTTGTTTCAGAAGAGGAGACTGTTTGAGGCATGCAAATCTGGCGAGTTGATTTACAAAATCAAACTCTGGAACAGAGCCAGGTGCCGCCTGAATGGGAGCACCTGGGTGGAAGAGGTCTTTCAGCGCGCATTCTGCTGGACGAAATTGATCCAACCTGTGACCCATTAAGCCCGGGGAATGTGCTGGTCTTTGCGCCGGGTCTCCTCGTTGGGCATATGCTCTCAAGCTGCGACCGCATATCCATAGGTGGTAAAAGTCCACTAACCCAGGGAATTAAAGAGAGTAATGCCGGTGGGACGACAGGTCTGCATCTGGCGCGCCTGGGAATCAAAGCTCTAATTCTGAAAAATCACGCCCAAAGCGGATGGCGGATTTTGCATCTGTCAACACAGGGTGTGCGTTTTGACCATGCTGACGCGCTTGTCGGCATGGGGGCATACCAATCAGCACAATGGCTTATCGAGCGTTATGGCACTCGAAATGCCATGGCGTTAATTGGCCCGGGCGGTGAGCGACAGTTGAGATCAGCCGGAATATTAAACCTTGATCAAGAGGGTTCCCCTACTCGAATCAGTGCCCGGGGCGGACTGGGAGCCGTCATGGGGGCTATGCGGCTCAAGGCAATTGTAATTGACAGCCAGGGTGGGAAAAAACCAGACCTGGTTGATGAGCAAGCTTTTCGAAAGGCTCAAAAAGCGTTTGTTGAAGCGTTAACTGCCCACCCACAAACTGCAATCTATCGCGATTATGGAACGGCTGGTGTGGCCGCAATGTGTAACGCTTTTGGCGCCCTGCCCACGCGGGGTTTTTCGGCTGGTCAATTTGAGAATATCGATTCAATTGATGGCGATCATTTGCGCGCTACATTGCAAGAACGCGGTGGAGAGGCTCAGACAACCCATGCTTGCATGCCGGGTTGCGTGATTCGCTGTTCAAATGTCTTTGCTGATCCGGATGGGAAAGCGGTTGTATCGCCGCTGGAGTATGAAACCATCGGTTTAATGGGTTCCAACCTGGGGATTGAAAGTTTAGATATTATTGCCCGGCTGAACTGGCTGGTCAATGATCTGGGATTGGATTCGATTGATATTGGCGCTGCGCTTGGGGTTGCTGCCAGAGCGGGACTGATGCGATTTGGCGATGGAGACAGTGCGTTGAAGTTGATGGATGAGGTTTTCCAAGGGACTGCGCTGGGCAATGCCATTGGCAACGGTGCTGCAGCTACCGGCGAATATCTGGGGATAGAGGAGGTGCCGGCCGTCAAAGGCCAAGCAATCTCTGCCTATGATCCGCGCGCAGTTAAGGGGACTGGTGTTACCTATGCCACGTCGCCGCAGGGGGCCGATCATACCGCTGGCTTAACGTTGAGGGCTAAAGTGGATCACCTGGACCCGCATGTGCAAGTCGAGGTATCCCGCAATGCTCAAATCAACATGGCAGGATACGATACATTAGGGGCCTGCATCTTTGCGGGTTTCGGCTTTGCATCAGCACCTTCTGCTCTTCGAGATTTATTGAATGCACGGTATGGTTGGTCGGTTGAGGAGAACATTTTACAACAATTGGGGCGAGAAACGCTGCGGTTGGAACTTGAGTTCAATCGGCAAGCAGGGTTCGCCCCTACTGATGATCGTATGCCACAGTGGCTGCGTCGAACACCGCTGCCACCAACAGCTGCTGTTTTTGATGTTAGCGATCAAGATTTAGATTCAGTGTTTGCAAGCTTTTAATAAAATGGCTACACGCAATTTTATTATTTTGCTTTTTGAAGTATAATTTTCTACATACTCAAGGAGGATGATTCCGTGGCTAATTCATACTTTGATATTCCTGAACCGATCCGCATCAAGGCTATTGAGGCCGGCGCGCCAAAGCCCCAACTCAGCATCGCGCTGCAGGCTGCACCCGAAAAGGCTGCTCTGGGATATCCCGGTAAAAGCGCTGGAGACGTTTTATTCAACGGCGCAGCAGGAACGCTGCTTGTTTCGCTGGGTGAAGCCCCCAAAATGATTACCGACACCTTCCGGGTTGCCGGTGGATCGGTTGGCCGGTGGCTGGTACAGAATGCGGCTCCGTCGGCCGAGATTTCGGTTAACAATGTCAATGGGTTTGGCATTCCGAACGCTCTGGCAGCATTTTGTGAAGGCCTTCTGCTTGGGGTCTTCAAATTTGAGCGTCACAAGAAGGCGTCAAACTCCATTGAGCCGATTACTGTATCGGTGCGGGCGCAGAACGGCTTAGATGGTGTTGAGACGGCCGTCCGACGAGCAACCATCCTGGCCCGGGCTGTCAATCTGGCGCGCGACTGGGGACACGAGCCCGCCAACGTTATCAATCCAGTAACGCTGGCAGAACGAGCCGTGGCCCTTTCTGAGCGAT
>DAOQTN010000193.1:0-5713 GCA_035340555.1 Anaerolineaceae bacterium
GGAAAGCGCCAGAGAGGAAATCAGAAGCTGAACGGGAGGGTGAGAATTCCATTGAGGGCTCCTTTATAGTTATTAGAACGAATATTCTGTTCTTATAATAGAACATAATTTCTTTTTTGTCAAGTGGGCATTTGGAAATTTTTCGGTTTTTCGTCAAATGACGGCTTTCAGGCAATCTATAGGGCTCAGACAAATTACGGGGGGAGGCGTCGGCTAAAGCTGATAGAGGAACCTCACCTACTTCTGACATCTCGTCCGGCAGTCCCTGGCGTGATTGGCTTTTCGTGAGAGATACAGAAACAGCACCTGCGGCAGTCGATTAAATGAATCTTTCTGCGCCTGTGATGATTGAAAAGTCCCCACCGGGATTGGGATAAACTCTTGTTTGCCAGACGGTCATCAGACGGGGCTTATCCCCTGGCTGTCCGTGTTATACTCATCTTGCAAGATGGCACGTGTTTTTGAGCGTTTGTTTAGTTGTTCCGTCTGGAGGATTTTCCCATGCTTAAATTATCCCAACTGGTTGGTGTCCCGCTAAAATGGACGCAGCCCAGCATGATGCGGATGGAGTACGTCCTGTTAACAGGAGAAACCGTGGCGGCTACGCTGGTTTTTCGGAGTGCCTGGGGAACCTTTGCCACAGCTGAAAGCGCCGATGGCTGCTGGACCTTCAAGCGCATTGGTTTCTGGCAGAACCGGGCCAGCATTCGGCGCTGCGATTCCGAAATGGACCTGGCTATTTTTACCAATAATACCTGGTCATCCGGCGGCACACTGGAATTTATCGGAGGACGTAGTTATAAAATTTCCAATAATTGTTGGATGACCCGCTACGAAATCCGCGATGCTGTCGATGAGCCGGTGATCCAATTCAACTATGGCGGTTTTCTGCATACCTCTGCAGAAGTGGAGATTCTGCCGCAAGCGGCTTTATTGAGCGAGCTGCCTCCGATGCTGATCTTTGGCTTTTATATCGCCCTGATGCTTCACCGCGATTCTGCCGCTGCGGCTGCCGCAACCTGACGCGTCGTGTCCGGATTGGTTATGACAATCCCGGCACTGGCCAGGGCTGCATTGACGGCCCGGGCGATTTGCAGTGCCTGGGGCGCGTCACCGTGAATACATAACGTCTCCACGGTTACCTGGTAAATTGCGTCATCCCGTTTAAACTGGATGCCGTTGGTTGCCAATTGAACGGCATGTTCGCCGGCCAGTTTTGGGGAGTCGATCTGGGCGCCAGGTTGCCCGCGCCGGATCAGGGTGCCATCCGGATTGTATCCCCGTTCCGGAAACCCCTCGGCTGCCGTGCGCAGACCGGCCTCGATGCCGGCCTCCACCAGGGCGGATCCTGCCAGCCCGATCAGAATTAAACCGGGATCATGGCGCCGCACGGCCCGGGCAATTGCCGCTGCCAGGGTGGGGTCTTTTGCCGCCTGATTATATAGCGCTCCGTGGGGTTTGACATGGTGCAGCCGGCTGCCTGCGGACTGTACAAAACCAGCCAGCGCCCCAATCTGGTAGAGCACCATGGCCTCCACCTCCCCCGGGCTCAAGGCCATTTCCCGCCGGCCGAATCCTTGCAGATCCGGGTACGATGGATGGGCCCCGATGGCGAGACCGTGATCAAGGGCCAGACGAACCGTCTCTTGCATCACCAATGGGTCGCCGGCATGGAAACCGCAGGCAATATTCACCGAGGTGACCAGCGACATGAGCTGCACATCCTGTCCCAATGTGTACCGGCCAAAAGATTCACCCATATCACAGTTGATGTCCAAGTGATGCCTCCTTGAGGATGTCTTGTTGAAATTTTTTAAGTCCAGGGGGTAAGTCAGGGATGCTAAATTGGGGTCAACGGGTCATCAATATCCACAATGCCCGGGATCATCCGTTCCAGCAGGGTGCACCAGCGTAAACGGGCTGCATCAACCTCTGTAAGCCGAAAGCGCACCACACCGATTCCCGGGGGAGATTGAGCCAACAGCGGCAGATCGGCTGAGGCAATCACGCCGATTTTGGGATACCCTCCTGTTGTTGGCCGTTCGCTCATCATAACCAGAGGCTGACCACTGGCAGGCACCTGAATGGCTCCTCGGACCAGCCCTTCGGACAGTAACTCTGCCTTACCGCGATGGATAATGGCGGGCCCTTCGAGCCGGTAGCCCATGCGGTCTGAATCGGGCCGCACGGCAAATTCGCCGAACAACAGAGCGGCCTGCCCTTCCAGGGTGAAATCGTTGTACTGTGGCCCGGAGATGATTTCCAGTGTTGGCCGCATGCGGTAGGGGGGACGATATTCTGGCGGCAACCATGATCCGGCCTGTGCCCCGGCTGTTGACGGACCACAGGGAACCTGGTCGCCGCTGCGCAAGGCGCGACCGGCCAGCCCACCCAGCCCGGCGTTCAAGGCAGTGGCCCGACTGCCCATCACAGGCGGAACATCCACCCCGCCTGAAAAGGCGATATACGCCCAGCAACCTCCCGGTACAGGAGTCAGGGTCAGGGTGTGTCCGGCATCCAGGCGCGCAGACATCCAGAGGGGGATGCGGCGGCCCTGAATTCGGGCCTCAAAACCGGCTCCGGTAACGGCAACAATCAGATCCGTCCCGGCGCCAAGGCGGATCCCGGCCAATCCGACCTCCAGAACGGCTGCATCAGGCGGGTTCCTGACCAGTGCATTGGCGGCACGCAGTGCAAATTCATCCATAGGGCCCCCGGTGGGCACTCCATACTGCTGGTAACCGCTGCGCCCCAAATCCTGCACGCTGGTGAGAAATCCGGCATCGAGGAGGTGGATCATATGCGCAGATTATATCATCCGGTAACCCTGGGCACCTGATCTGCTTGCCTTGATTTGAAGCCTGTGTTAAACTGATGATATGAACGCTGAAGAGACCATGTTTCAAGAGGCGATGGCGGCTATTGAAAAGGGTGAGACAGCCCGCGCCCGTGATTTGTTTACCCGTTTGCTGAAATTAAACCAAAACAATCCCGACTACTGGCTGTATTTGAGTTCAGTGGTTGAAACCCAAAAGGAACGCATCTACTGTCTCAAAGAGGTGCTGCGCATCGATCCTGAGCATGTGACTGCCCGTCGGGGGTTGATTGCCATGGGGGCATTGCCCGCCGACCCGGCATTGGCGATCCCTTACCGGATGCAGCAGCGCAAATGGCAGGCCGATCTCGAGGTCAGGCAAATCCAGAAGCTGTCCAGCGCGGCCCGCAAACAACTTATCATTTACGGGGTTGCCGGCCTGGCAGTTTTGGCACTACTAGTCCTGGCGGGAATTGGGGTGGCCAACATCAATTGGCGCCCGGAGGAAACCGCGGCTGCCGGCTTCCGGGTCTTCCCCACCGCGGTGCTCTCCCCCACGGCCGGGACGCTGGTCCCCACGCCTTCCCCGGTGGGCCCGACGCCACCCTGGGGCGCGCTTCAGGTCACCTACACCCCGACACCGGTTTATGCGCTGACGCCTCACAACCTGGTTGAAGCCTATACCATTGGCCGGCGTGCATTCGAACGTGGCGATTGGGCTTCAGCCATCACCTACTTCCAACAGGCTGTCAACAGTGAACCGGGTTCACCAGACCTTCTCTACATGTTGGCCGAGTCCTACCGCAATTCAGGCCAGGATGATGAGGCTCTTGAGCTTTATAATCAACTAATTGAGGAATCCGCCAATTTTGCCCCGCCTTATGTGGCGCGGGCGCGTCTCTATTTGGGGCAGGAACCGCCACAGTTTGACCGGGCTGTCACCGATTTGCAAAAGGCTCTCCAACTGGATGCGGCTTATGGTGAAGCATATCTGGAACTGGCCCATGTCAAAATTGCTGCCGGAGATCCTGCCACGGCCCTTTTGCAATTGGATGCGGCGGCAGACCTGCTGCCAGGCAGTCCACTGCTCTACTATTATCGCGGTCTGGCCTATCTGGAGCAGGAAGAATACGCAGATGCTCTGGAGCAGGCTGACCGGGCTCTGGCTCTGGATGTCACCATGCTGCCGGCCTACAATTTACGGGGTCAGGCCGCCTTTGCGACCGAGGATTATGATCAGGCCATCATTGATTTGACGGTTTACACCACCTACGGTGGTGAAGATCTGGACGCGCTGGTGCAACTGGCACGGGCCCACATGGCCAATGGTGATCAGGATGCAGCTTTGCTGGCTTTTGATCGAGCCCTGAATATAAATAAGCGGAATGTCGATGTTTATCTGGCTCGTGCCGATATCTACCTCACGAATGGGGAGGGACGCAAGGCTCTGGCCGATTATCAACAGGCCCTGAATTACCGCCCCAGTTCTTTTGAAGGCCGCATGGGTGTAGCCCGGGCCTATATGGCCCTGGAACAATACGGCAATGCCTGGGAGGCCTATAATGATGCCCTGGACCTGACCAGTCAGAGCCTGAGATCGGACATCGGCCGCCGGGCGCTGATTTTGTATGAACGTGGTTTCGCTTATTGGGAACTGGGCTATCCGGGCAACGCAATTTTTGACTGGCAGTATATATTGACATTGGATCAGGATGAAGTTGATCCGGTGGTGTGGGCTGCGGTGGAGCAAGCCCTGGCCGAACATATCACGCCCACCCCAACTGGCGGCCAGACTGCCGGTCCCACCGAGACTCTGCGCCCCACACCCACGTCAAAGAGCGATGCCACTACCCGGCCGACAACCACCCTCAAACCTTCAACAACCCCCACCGTTCGGGTGACGCCCTCACGGACGCCGACGCGTACGCCGACCCGTACGGCGACACGCACCCCCACGCCCTAAAAGTAACACTTTGCGCTCTGTCCCTCTTCATTTAATTATCACCCGTAGAATGCGGCGGCGCAACCAGCGGCGGCACCAGTTCACTCCCCGCCTGAGCCGTACAGCGCGAGCTGTCGGTTCAGTGCTTGGCATCCTGCTGGCTGTGGCTGTTGTTTGGGCGGGTTTTGCCTGGACCAGATTGACGGCAGGGCTGCCCTCAATCCAGATTCTGCCAGTTCTTTTGGATCGTCAAAACGGTCAGATGCTTCAACCCACCCGGTTGTATGATCGCACCGGCAAGCACCTGCTCTATACATTCGAAAATCCGGGAATCCCCCGCCGATTCTTGACAATTGATCCCAAAGTCAGCGGCCATTTTGATCCGCTGCTGGTCCAGTACATGGTTAAACTGTACGACCCAACCTTCTGGCAACACCCCGGTTTTGACTGGCGTTCCTTGACGGATCCCCAACCCCATACCCTGGCGGAGCATCTGGTCAGTGATCTGCTGCTTGAGCAGGAACCCGCCTCTTTGCGACGGGCCCTGCGCATGCGACTGCTGGCTGCACAGGTGGTCAATCGTTATGGAAGAGTCCAGGTGTTGGAATGGGTATTGAACAGTACATCCTTTGGTCATTTGACCTACGGTGCAGACAGCGCAGCCCGACTTTATCTTGGCAAACCGGCCACAGACCTTTCCCTGGCTGAAACCGCGTTGTTGCTGGCCGTCAGTCAGGCCCCGGCACTCAACCCAATTGATGCTCCAATTGCTGCCCGGGAAAATCAACAACAAGCTCTCGAGGATTTGCGCAACTTTGAACTTATTTCCGAACCGGATTATGCTGCAGCTGTTGCAGAGGAATTGAATTTTATGCCAGAGCTGGAACGTGCCAATCCGGTGGCGGTGGCTTTTTCAAATTTGGTGATCACCCAGCTTGGCAGTCATTTTGGCAGTC
>DAOQTN010000194.1:0-5702 GCA_035340555.1 Anaerolineaceae bacterium
TCTTATAATAATTATCCAAATTATCGCTGTCCGGCCGCGGCAGACACCGCCTGGCGGGACTGGCGGACATGATTCTGGTCATGGGTTACCATGAATTCCACCAGTTCCAGCAGCCGGGTGGGGCCGAAGATGGCATGCCGGGCGGGACGCGCCCAACTTTCGGCGGGCAGATCGGCCAGCAAGGCGAGCAGGTCGCCGCGGGATTGCTGCATTTCCAGCAGGGCTGCCGGAAGTGCCTCGGCCGCATAATGCCGTTCCGCAACCCAGCCGTCCGCAGAGACACCGGGTAAAAATGGGTTGTCTTCTCCACTGCAGCAGATCAACTGCATGCGGGGCAGGTTGATCTCCCGATCCACATCCCGCAAATGACAAATGATTTCCAACAGACTCCATTCCCCCGGGGCGGGCGGCTGGCTCCAGATCGACCGGGGCAGTCCCTCAATCAAAGTGTCCAGCGCCGCTGGTGTGGACTGGAGGGCCGCCAGCAGAGCGGTTGGGGCATTCCAGGTCGGGGCCGGGCCGTGCGCCGCCAGTTCATCCAACCAGGGCAGCACTGCCTCAAGCGGACCCCCGCCCGGGGTCGTCTCAGACTGCAGCAGCCAGGTGGACAGTCCCACGGCCGCCGCCGGGACAATGTCATCAGCCGGGTCGTTGCCCACCATGACCACCGGCCCTTCCGGCCAGCCCAACTGGGCCAATAATTCAGTGTAATAGGCCGGCTGGGGCTTGGCAAAGTGAAAATTCTCATAGGTGGAAATCAGCGCAAAATCCGCCGGATCAAATCCCGCCCAGCCCACCCGCTGCAGGGTCGCTATCCGGGGGAAGAGGGGATTGGTGGCCACCGCGACGGTCCAGCCGCGCTGGCGGGCGGCGGTGACCAGTTCGACGGCCGCCGGCCGCGGCCGGGTGTACTGCTGCAGAGCCGGGAAGACGGTGGTGTAAAACTGATAGATCCGGTCGCCCAGCACCGCCTTGTCCAGGCCCAGGGCCGGGTAGAAATGCCGGTCAAACGTCTCCTCGAGCGTGCCCGTGACGGTCTGCTTGGCGGTCATTTGGGCGGTGGCGAACAGCAGTTGTGGGATCATCCGCTCTGCCGGGACCAGCGCGTTCAGGTGGGCCCCCAGGGCCTTGAGGTAGTTTTTCTGGAACAGCCCCAACGGATTATCAAACAGGGTGTCGTCCAGATCCAGCAGCAGGGTCAGACTCATGTCAGGATTTCTCGGTGAAAACAGGCGGCAGGGGGTGACACTGACCGCAGCCCACCTGGGGTTCAGCCACAACCTGGGCGGATTTGGTGCAGTAGGCCGTGATCTTGACCTGCCGGCCCAGACCCAAAAAGCCCCGCTTCACCACCCCTTCCAGGACCATGGTGGGACAGGAGTTGGCGCGCAGGATCCCGGGCACCGGACAACTCTTGCACAGTTCCGGTTTCCAGTCCTGGGCGATCAGGCGGCATTCTTCGGTATGTCTACCGCGATAATAATTGCCATAAAAATATCGGCATTCAGTGCCGGCCGGGGTGCGCATGATGTCTCCTCCTTGTGGTCTTATCAAAAGGCTGTTCCCACAGGGAACAGCCTTGGTGAATTCGGGATTGAACAGCCAAAGCCCTAATTGGTCACGCGGGTGACATAACCGCCGGTGCGGGTGTCCACCCGGATGGTGTCGCCCTGGTTGACAAAGTTCGGCACATCCACGGAAGCGCCGGTCTCAACCTTCACCCGCTTGGTCACGCCGGTGGCGGTATCCCCGCGCACGGCCACTTCCGCTTCCACAACCTTCAGATCAACCGAGGTCGGCAGTTCGATGTCGATGGCTTCAGCAAAGTAGAAGGTCAGCTTGACTTCCATCTCTTCCCGCAGGAAACCGATGGCGTCTTCAATGATCCCACGATGGATGGTGTACTGTTCATAGGTTTCAGTATCCATAAAATAGTACAGGTCCCCATCATTGTAGAGATACTGGGCATTGTGAAAGTCCAGGCGAATGTCCTGCACGCGCTCACCCGACTGGAAGGTTTTTTCCAGGGTGGTGCCGGAGCGTAAATTGCGGGCCTTGACCCGGATGGTCGCATTGCCGCGGCCAGGTTTGTTGTGGCTGTATTCCAGCACCTTGAACAGGTTGCCGTCGAGTTCGAAAGTCACACCTTTGCGAAGATCATTAACATCAATCATGGTCATTCCTATCTGAACTAAGGGTCTTAAAAACGAAACAGGTCTGATTATAGTACAGTGTGGAAAGGGTGACAAGACCTGATGTTCCGAGTCCAAACCTTTGCCCCGCCGACGGGAAAAGCTTGTATAGATTTGCGTTTATCCCCAGAACAACCTTATGTCCGGTCCTGGGGGGAATGTGACGGGGTAAATAAAGGCGGGGCGGCAAACACGCCGCCCCGCCAGGTGGGAATGAGGATCGTGATCAGCCGATATAGGGCTCAATCAAACCGTAGCTGCCATCCCGCCGCCGGTAGAGCACGTTGATGGCATTGGTGTTGACGTTGAAGAAGATGAAGAAGTTTTCATGCCCGACCAGGGACATCTGCTCCAGCGCCTCCAGTTCATCCATGGGGGAGAGGGCAAACTTCTTGCGGCGGGCAATCACGGGAAGTTCAATTTCTTCTTCAACCTTCGCCGGGACAACTTCCGAGGCCGGGGTGCCGTCACCGCGACCGTGCTGCCGTTTGCCCTTCAGTCGCTCAATCTGCCGCTGCATCTTTTCCACGGCGGCATCAATGGCCGCAAAAATGTCCTCGGCGCGCTCTTCAGTACGCAGAATAAACCGTTTGCCGCGCAGTGTGACCTGGGCCACATGTCGGTCTGCCGCATTGCGAGCTGACTTGACGTGTGATAGATCCACCCGGGCTTCTTCAATGTCGCCCAAAAAGCGATCCAGCTTGGAAACCTTGCGAACCGCATAGTCATTCAGGCGATCCGTGGTTTCCATGTTCCGAACAATCACGTCAACTTTCAGGTCCATCGCATTTACCTCCTGGAGAATTGGGGTGTGGTGGTTCCGGAGAATGCCCGGTTCTTTTCCGGGGAGGATCTTCCGGGTCAATGGCTAAGATTGGTTCTGAAACCAGCTGCACCGGTCCGCAACGGCCAGGTGCGTTCTGGGACGATCTGGGACGATCTGCTGGCCGGTCGTCGCATGGTCGGGTTGTTTTCGGATTTACTGCATGAAACCCTGCACCAGCCGGATCCCAGCCGGGGTGAGTAGAACGATCATCAGGGAGGGGAAGATGCAGCCGCCCATGGGCAGGAGCATCTTGATGGGGGCCTTGTGCGCCTCCTCTTCAGCCAGCTGGCGGCGCTTGGTGCGCATCTGATCGGCCTGGATGCGCAGCACCTTGGACATGCTGACACCCAGCTGCTCGCTCTGGATCACCGCAGCCACAAAGCTGGTCATTTCCGGAATGCCAATCCGGTCGGCCATGTCGCGCAGCGATTCGCGGCGGGTCTTGCCGAGCTGGATTTCGCGAATGCAGCGGGCAAAGGCCAGGGACAATTCCGTCTGCCATTTTTCGCTGACTTTGGCCAGGGCCGCATCAAAGCCCAGACCGGCCTCAACGCAGATCGTCAGCAGGTCCAGTGCATCCGGCATGGCCTTGCGGATTTCCTTCTGCCGCCGACCAACCTTGCTGGTCAGGTACAACTGCGGGAAATAGAAGCCGACGGCCGCCAGGCCGATGGTCAGCAGGATGATGCGGGTGATCGGCCACACGGTCGAGCCCACACTAAAGACCAGGATGACAATCCCGGCAAATACGGCGGCCACGATGAACTGGGCGGCCAGGATCATGGTGGCATCCAGCCCGGCCGGGCTGCCGGCCAGTTCGAGTTTGCGGGAGATGGATTGCAGCATCTTTTGCGGGGTGAACCGGATGGCAATTTCGCCCAGTTTGCGGGCCATCGGGTAGATCACCCGTTGGGTGAATGGCTGAGACAGTTCAAGCTTGCGCAGATCCACTTCCTCGCCGGCCGCGCTGAATTCCTCCAGCCGGGCCAGCAGTTCCCGGTCCGCTTCGTCGGACTGGGGCTGCCGCAGGCCAATCACGGTCAACGCCGCCGCGCCGCCGACAATCAGAACAACCAGGATGATGATAATCACAGTACCCATGGTTAATCTCCTTGCTGTCCTACACTTCGATATCCGCGATCTTGGTCATGATCAGATAGCCCACAACAATGAAGGTTGCTGCCAGGCCAAGGGCAATATAACCGATGATACCGGACTTTTCATCAAAGAAGGTCATCATGTAGTCCCGGTTCAACAGATACAGGATGCCAATCACGAAAAGCGGCATCATGGCCAGGAACTTGCCCGAATACATCACTTGGGAGGTCATGACGCGAATTTCACCTTTAATGCGCACGCGCTCGCGAATGGTGTAGGAAATGGTGTCCAAAATTTCCGCCAGGTTGCCACCAACCTCACGTTGCACGTTGATGGCCGTGATGACCAGGTCCAGGTCATCCGAGGGAATGCGGCCCAGCAGGTTGGCCAAGGCCCGCTCCATGGGCACACCCAACTGCATTTCCTGGACCACCCGCATGAATTCATCGGAAATGGGGGGCGGCAGTTCCCGACTGACCGCTTCCATGGCCTGCATGGTGGAAAAACCGGCCCGCAGACCGTTGACCATCAGGTTGAGCATGTCAGCCAACTGGTCATTAAATTTGATCAGGCGTTTTTTCTGCTGGCCTTTGACATATTGTCCAGGATACCACAGGCCAATCACGGCGCCCACCAGGGCCCCAATGATTGATTGTTTGCTGATCACGAAACCAATCGCCGCCAGGCCGATCATCAGGATGACCATCACCGCAATATACTCACCCGGCTTGACCTTGAGGTCGGCCCGGGCCAGATCGGTGGCCAACTTGGAGCCGAAGGCGGATTTTTCAACCCGCCGGTTCAACCAGTTGGTCAGGGGTGTCTTGGCCAGGGCTTTTTGGCGTTCGTCAACATCTTCCTGGGTCGTGACATATTTCTCCATCCGGTCATCAACGAAGGACCGTTCGCTTCGCGATGTGATAACCACGCCGATGATCAGCGCCACCATGGCGATGCCGCCGATGATCAACAGGATGGTGAGTGGAGGAATACCGGCCATTATATTTTGCCTTTCCCTTTAATAGGTGCGGAAAGCCTAGCGTCGTCGATCGCCAATGCCAAAGATGTTGGGCCCCAGCTTGATGCCGGCCGCCTCAATCCGATCCATGAACTTGGGACGCAGACCACTGGCACGCAGCCGCCCCTCCACCTTGCCGGTGTTGGGATTAAGACCGGTCTGCTCAAAGAAGAACAGGTCGGTCAGCGTGATCACCTCACCTTCCATGCCGGTGACTTCGCTGATGTAGGTGACCTTGCGGGTGCCGTCCCGCATGCGCTCCTGGTGAATGACCAGATCAATGGCCGAGGAGACCTGTTCCCGGATGGCCCGGGCTGGCAGATCCATGCCAGCCATCATGGTCATGGTTTCAAGACGGGAGAGGGTATCGCGCGGGCTGTTGGAGTGGGCGGTGGTCATGGAGCCATCATGGCCGGTGTTCATCGCCTGCAGCATGTCCAGTGCCGCTTCATCGCGAATTTCGCCCACCACAATCCGGTCGGGGCGCATGCGCAGGGCATTGACCACCAACTGCCGGATCGTGATTTCGCCGCGACCTTCAATGTTGGCCGGGCGGGTTTCAAGTCTG
>DAOQTN010000195.1:0-5676 GCA_035340555.1 Anaerolineaceae bacterium
GGACTGCCCGGCAATCCCGTCAGCGCCTTGGTGATTGCCGAATTATTTGTCGCCCCGCTGCTGCATCATTTGTTGGGTCGGAGCCTCCCACCGGTGGCGCAGGTGCCAGCCCGCCTGACCGCCAATCTGCCCTCCCAGGCCGGACGCGAGGAATATCATCCGGTCCGCCTGGTTCAGCAGGGCGGTGAAACCCTGGCTGAACCCATTTACTTCAAGAGTAATCTGATTTTTACCCTTGCCGGGGCGGATGGCCTGGTTAAAATCCCGGCCGACGATACCGGTCTTGCCGCCGGAACAATGGTGGCTGTCCGGTTGATGCTATAAGTCATGATGACCACCCCGGCAGCCGACTATCCGGGCGGGTATTGCTCCGGGCTGAGTGCCCGGGGAAAGTGTCCCGGGTGGAGATGCACTGAAGGGTCCCAAGTGGAGATGCGCTGAAGGGTCCCAAGTGGAGATGCGCTGAAGGGTCCCAAGTGGAGATGCGTTAAAGAGTCCCGAGTGGAGATGCGCTGAGCGTTGATGCGCTGAAAGGAAATCGCAGTGTCTGTTTATCTCAAGGATATCCCGCTGGCCCAGGCGCAATTGGTTTTCAGGGCGGCGCTGCAGGAAGCCGGCCTGGCCGGCATCCTGGGCGTGGAAACCATCCCCCTGGACGAACAAGCCCTGGGACGGGTTTTGGCGGAGCCGGCCTGGGCCCGGCTGTCATCGCCGCACTACCATGCCGCCGCCATGGATGGATTTGCCTTGCGCGCCGAGGATACCCGCGGCGCCCAGCCCGCTGCTCCGGTGACCCTGGCGGTGGATGAGCAGGCGGCGTACGTGGATACCGGTGACCCCCTGCCGGACTGGGCCAACGCAGTGGTCCCCATTGAACTGGTCGAGCCCCTGGATGAGCCGGGTCGGGTGGCCGCGGACCCCCGGCATCCCCATTTCATCCAACTGCGCTCCGCCCTGACCCCCTGGAATCATGTCCGGCCGATGGGCGAGGACATTGTGGCCACCCAGCTGGTGCTCCCGGCCGGGCAGGTGCTGCGGCCGGTGGATCTTGGCGCGCTGGCGGCCAGTGGGTTCACCCGGCTGCAGGTCAGCCGGCGGCCCCGCGTGGCGGTCATCCCCACCGGGACGGAACTGGTCCCCATCGGGGCACCGGTCAAGCCCGGGGACATCATTGAATACAATGCCATGGTGCTGGCCGCCCAGGTGAATGCCTGGGGCGGCGCGGCGAATCGGGTACCCATTGTGCCTGACGACTTTAACCTGATCTGCAGTCAGGTCCGGCAGGCGGCGGATAGTCATGATCTGGTGCTGTTGAACGCCGGCTCCTCGGCGGGATCGGAGGATTTTTCCGCCCGGGTGGTTGAACAGTTGGGAAAACTGCTGGTGCATGGGGTGGCCGTGCGTCCCGGGCATCCGGTGATCCTGGGGCTGCTGGCGCGCGGCTCTGGGCAGGGTTGGACTCCGGTGATCGGTGTCCCCGGGTATCCGGTATCGGCGGCGCTGACCGGGGAGATTTTTGTCGAACCGCTCCTGGCTTTGTGGAGCGGCCGGCCGCCGCTGCAGCCGCACGTGGTGGCCGCCCGGCTGACCCGCAAGCTGACCTCACCGGCCGGGGACGATGATTTTGTCCGGGTTGTGGCCGGCCAGGTGGGGGACCGGCTGCTTGCCGCTCCCCTGACGCGTGGCGCGGGGGTGATCACTTCCCTGGTGCGGGCGGATGGCATTGCCATCCTGCCGCGCGGTGTCCAGGGCCTGGATGCCGGGGCGTCGGTTCAGGTGCGGCTTTACCGCTCCAGTGCCGAACTGGAACGCACCATTTTTGCCATTGGTTCGCATGACATGACGTTGGACTTACTGGCGCAGCATTTGTCGGAGCGCGGCCGGCGCCTGGTGTCGGCCAATGTCGGCAGCCAGGGCGGCCTGGTGGCGCTGCGCCGTGCTGAAGCCCATCTGGCCGGCTGCCATTTGCTGGATCCGGCCACGGGGGAATACAATCTGGCCGCGGTACGCGATTACCTGCCGGAGGTCCCAGTGCGGGTGATCGCCTGGGTGGACCGCATTCAAGGCCTGCTGACCCGCCGCGGCAATCCACTGCAGGTTAAAACCCTGGCCGATCTGACCCGTCCGGGCATCCGCTTTGTCAACCGGCAGCGCGGCGCAGGGACGCGCATCCTGCTGGATTATCATCTGGCCCAATTGGGGATTGATCCGGTCCAGTTGGCCGGGTACGAGCAGGAGGAGTATACCCATCTGGCGGTGGCGGCGGCCGTGGCTTCCGGGCGGGCGGATGCCGGCCTGGGCATCGCCGCGGCGGCTCAGGCACTGGATCTGGAATTCATCCCGCTTTATCAGGAACGGTATGACCTGATCGTGCCGGTGGCGCATCTGGCGGGACCTCTGCTGGATCCACTCTGGGATCTGATGGCGGATGCCCGCTTCCGGCAGGCGGTTGCGAGCCTGGCCGGCTACCAGGTGGACCGCATGGGGACCATCATTCTCGACCAGTCCTGAAGGATGATTTTTTGCTCACTGGAGGAAAAATGACCATCACCGTTGGGGCGAACGCCCCGCAATTTTCACTGCCCGATGAAAATGGGACCTTGCATCAGCTGTCAGACTATCTGGGCCGCTGGGTGGTGCTGTATTTCTATCCCAAAGATGACACCCCCGGCTGCACCACCGAGGCCTGCGGGTTTCGCGATCAATTTGCTGATTACGAACATGCCGGGGTGGTGGTGCTGGGTGTGAGCCCGGATGGGGTCAAATCCCATGCCCGCTTCAAGGCCAAACACGCCCTGCCCTTCACACTGCTTTCAGATGAAGGTCATCAAATCTGTGAGGTCTACGGCTGTTGGGGACGTAAAAAGTTCATGGGACGCGAGTACGATGGCGTTTTGCGCACCACTTTCCTGATTTCTCCCGCCGGGCTGGTTCACCAGGTGTTTGAAAACGTCAAGCCGGACGGCCACAGCGCTCAAGTGCTGGCGGCGATCCGAACGGATTAGCTGTTTTTTGCGAGATTCACCGGCTGCAGGCTGAAGAAGGGGCTGCTGAGTGGTGCCTCAACCAGCATCTGTAAATTGATACAGCCCAGGTAGGCGGTGATCATCTGCTGCAAATCCCCCCACATGTACTGGGCGGTGCATTCTTCCTGCCGGGCACAAGGGGTGGCGCAGTCCAGGCAGGGATTGACCACCAGATTTCCTTCCAGGGCTTCCGCGATTTGCAGCACGGTGATCTCACTGGCGCTGCGGCTCAGGCGCAGTCCCCCGCGTGGTCCCGGGGTGGCCTTGACCAACCCGGACTGCATCAGGGTGTGTCCAATCTGATGTAAAAATGGCAGCGGAATCTGCAACCGCTCCGCCATGAGGGCCGTGGGCTGGGCCGCCTGATCCGGTTCGGCGGCCAGTTTTACCATTAATTGCAGTCCATAATCCAATCGTCGACTGATGCGAAACACCTGACACCTCTAACAATAAAATTCAGACTCCGGTTTTTGTTGCATCTAAGATAGCCCCAAACAGCAGCCGGGTGAAGTGATCTTCATCCTGATTGCGGCGGGAAAAATTCTTGACTTTTATGATATAGATTGTTGTGGTTGGTGCCGGTGATGGGTTTACTGCACGCGCAGCAGAATTTTACCCTTGCTCCAAAGCTCTTCCAGCCGGTAGTAATTGCGCTGTTCGCCGGAGAACAGGTGGACGACGATGTCACCCAGGTCCAAAACCAGCCAGCCGTCGCCGGTGGAGCCCTCGCGGCTGCCTTTGGTGGCGTTCAGGGATTTGACCTTTTCCATCACCGCGTCAGCCAGGCCGTCCAGCATGCGCTCGCTGGTGCCGGAGCAAATGACAAAATAGTCCGCAAAGGCGGCAAGCTCATGAATGTCCATCAGGAGGATGTTCTCACCCTTCTTCTCCTCCAACGTATTCACAATGGCGCGGGCCAGTTCAAGTGTATTCAGGTTTCACCTCATGAAAATTGATTGGCTCTATTTTAGCATAAATCCGGTTCAGCCGGTGTTTCCCAATTTAAAACGTGCCAGGGGCGTGTAAACCGGGCCGGCGGGTTTCAGGTCGCTTTGAAACAGGCAGAGGTTGTCGACACTGACCCGCCCCAGCAATCCGGCAGATACCCGGGTCAATCCGGCGGCGATCTGTTCCACCTCCCGGGGCGGCAGGTGCTGCTGCGCCCGTCCCAGTGTCAGGTGAGGGGAGAAGGGTTTGTCCTCGGCGGTGTAACCTACTCCCACGGCCGCTGTTTCCACCGCCTGCTGCAGGGCGGTCAATTCAGGCCCGGCTTGGATGCCGACCCATAAGACCCGGGGCCGACGCGGCCCAGGGAAAGCGCCCAATCCACCCACCGAAAAGGTGACCGGGGGCAGGCTCCGCAGGGCAGCCGGCAGCGATCGGCTCAACAGCTGCAGCCTGGCCGGGGCGGATTCCCCCAGAAATTTAAGGGTCAAATGCTGGTTCGCACTGGCCACCCAGCGCACTCCGGTTGGGATCTCAGTTTGCAGTTTGCGGCTGATTTCTGCCAGGGCTTGATGCAGTTCAGCGGGCAGTTCAATGGCAATAAAGGCTCGGATATCAGCCATGGGGGATCACCTTTTGCAGTCAGAATGGAGCGTCAGAATGGAACGCCACAAGAGATTCGGCCGGCGGGCGCCTCAATCGGCCACAAGGGCCGGAAGCGCCCTGAGACGGCCTGACAGTTATTATACTTCAGGTACCCATCTCTATCCGGTTGGAGGTGAGGCGGCTGATTGCCGCTTGGTGCAGGTGGCGGCGGGCTTTTTTGCCGGGGTTGGGGGTGGCTCAATTTGGACCATTTCTGCCGGGGTTGACGGAAAAACCTCTACCCATTTGTGCGCGAATGTGGTATAAGAAAAGTGCCCTGCTGTGTTCGTGATGCAGCATGACCGGTTTTGAGCCAACACTTTCTTAAAGGGACCCTCTATTATGTAGATGACGCGATAGGCCCCGGCCAAGGCGAAGTCTATGTAGCGGAACCCGCCTGCGCAAGCAGGTTCAAAACTTTGCGGCACACGGCATGGCGGGGCACTTTTTTGCCTGATGACAATCAACGGTCTGATCCGTTGATTTTTGTTTACTCGCCGCAGTTGACATTCCTCCATAATGACATTAAACTAATTTAATCATCATTCCAAAATTCATTCAGGAGCAATCCATGCCTTCGACTTTTCAACTGGTAATCCGTGCCGGCAACCTGGCCGGGCAGACCTTCCCCCTGGACCGCCCGGAAATTGTGTTGGGCCGGGACCTGGCCAGTGACATTGTGGTGACCGACGCCGAGGTGTCCCGCCGCCATGCCCGGATTTTCCTCAAGGGCGGCAGTTTTGTCATTGAGGATCTGGGGTCGACCAACGGCACGTTTGTCAATGGCCAGCGCCTGACCGGACCCTACGTATTGCAGCCGGGCGAATACATTAATCTGGGTGAAAACGCCACCATCGAATTTAGCGCGGAGGCCATTGACCCGGACGCCACCCTGCTCAGCAGTAATTTACGCCCAGCCATGCCGCCGATCTCCCCCGAACCGGATGACGCGCCTCTGCCTGATGAACCGGCTGCGCCGCTGAAACCCAGGCCCGCACCGATGCCGGCCCCCATGCCTGCCCCCATGCCTGCCCCTGCCATGCCCGCGCCCCAGCCCTCC
>DAOQTN010000196.1:0-5667 GCA_035340555.1 Anaerolineaceae bacterium
GTGCCGATGGCTTGACCGGTTTTATTTCCGGCGATGTGCATATCTTCCCCGTCCGCCGGGCCGAGATGGTGGACAAGGTGATGGATATGTATGCGGCGCCGGACACCGACAGCCAGGTTTTGGCGACTTTGACGCGTGGTTCCCAGTTCCATATCCTGGATAAAACTGTTGACAAGAACAATACAGCCTGGGTGCTGGTGCGTCTGGCTGATGGACGAGAAGGCTGCCTGCCTGGCAAGGTGCGCATTCGCGAGCTACCCGAAGATTCAATTGCAGCCGGGAAAAAGCAAATGCTCTATGGGTGTTTGCTGGCAGGTGCAGCCACGGTATTGCTATACCTGACCCGCGGTTCGCAAGGTTCAATGAATGTGCTCTTGTATGTGGTTGTGGCGCTGGGCTTTTTCCAGTTTTTTCAAGGGCTTTTCGAATACAACAAGGCCCGGAAAAACCAACCCCCGACCAATCCATAAGCTGCGGTGACCCTCGAACAACTTTTGTTGATTGTCATATTAATCGTCCCGTTGGCGCTGGCATTGGTGGGTCGCCTGCGCATGGATGTGGCCGCGTTGTTGGTCGCTGCTGTGCTTGGCCTGGGGCAGGCACTGGGGCTGGGGTTGCTGGGACCTGCCAATACCCCGATACTGGCGGTCCGGGCGATATCCGGCTTTGGTCAACCCGCAGTGGTGACGCTGCTGGCGCTCTTTATTTTGACCCGCGCCCTGGAAAAATGTGGCGTCACCGCCTGGCTCACCCGACCAATACTGCGGCTGGCTGCCGGCTCGGAGGTCCGCCTGATTGGATTGTTCGCCGCGGGGTCGGCATTCTTATCGCTATTTATGAACAACGTTGCCGCGGGGGCTTTATTACTGCCCGCGGCCATGCAGGCCGCCCGCCAGACCGGCGTGCGCCCCAGCCGCCTGTTGATGCCGGTTTCTTTTGGCAGCTTGTTGGGGGGCATGGCCACATACTTCACCACCGCCAATATCCTGATCAGTGGTCTGTTGACCAGTGCCGAACCACCCCAACCACCGTTGGGAATTCTGGATTTTACTCCCACGGGTGGCTTGATTGCTCTGGGGGGATTGGCCTTTTTGGCCCTGCTGGGGCGGCGAGTGTTGCCGCAGCGCACCTCACTTGCTGGAGATATGCTGCCGCGTCCATCCAGCCCGGAGCTGGAAGAGACATATCAATTGGATGAGCGTCTCTGGGAACTGCGCATCTTGCCGGGATCCCCACTTAATGGGCAGACCTTGCTGGCGTTGGGACTGGGTGAAAAATATGGACTGACGGTGGCGGCTGTTGTTCGTCGCGCCGGCACCCAGTTTTCGCCTCCCCCCGATACCATTGTGCAGTGCGGCGACCTGCTGCTGACCATTGGCCGCGCCGAGCGGGTGAACCAGCTTTTACGCCAGCGCGTGCAGGTGGAACCCTGTAGCGCGGCCCATACGCTGGCCATGCGCGGGGTCGATTTTGTTGAGTTGGTGCTGGCTCCGCATTCATCCGCCTTGGGCAAGACCCTAAAAACACTTAATTTTCGCCGCCGGTATGGGTTGACGGCACTCGCCGTACAGCGATTGGGGCGCACCTACCGTACCGATGTGGGCGACCTGGCACTGCAACCCGGCGACTCACTCTTGATGATTGGTGAACCGGTTCAGGTGCGTGCGCTGCGTTCCCACCGTGATTTCATTGTGTTGGAAGCCGGGGCGGTGGATCATCCTGTCAATTGGCGACAAACGATGCTGTCGGTTGGTATTCTGCTGGGGGTGATTGTCGCCTCCATAGCCGGTGTCCCGGTTTACCTGGCGGCGCTGGTGGGGGTGACGGCCTTGCTGGCTCTGGGCGGGCTCTCCACCGAAGAGGCTTATGCTGCGGTGGAGTGGCCGGTGATTATTCTAGTGGCGGGCATGGCGGCTGCCAGTACAGCCATGGTGCAGACCGGCCTGGCAGCCCAACTGGGGCAGGCACTGACCACTGCCGCCGGTCCCCTGGGCCCACTGGGTCTGGCTGCTGGAGCGTTTTTGTTTTCAGCGCTGCTGACCCAAGTGATGGGGGGACAGGTGACCGCCCTGGTCAGTGGTCCAGTGGTGATCAGCGCGGCATTGCAAATGGGGGTGAATCCACAGGCGGCAGCCGTGGCCGCCGCCATTGGCTGCTCAGCGGCTTTCCTGACACCGTTCGCACACCCGGTGAACCTGTTGATGCTTTCCCCGGGAGCCTACACCCCGGCAGACTTCCTCCGGGTGGGGTGGAAACTGCTGCTGCTCAGCTTCATTCTCCTGTTGTTGGGCATGAAGCTGTTTTGGGGATTGTAAGCTGGTCTTGGTTGCGACTGCCTCTAATCCAGAACTACCAAGGGCTCACCAGTTGTTGGATTAGATTGTTCCGCATGGGCTTCTGCCCCTATCGGCTCTGGCGGGTGGGACAACCGGCGAAAAGCCACAATCCAGGCGGTGTCGTTGAAGCTGGTAAAGACCCCGGCATACAGGACGGACACCAGGATTGTCACAAGGGTAATGATGAGGATGATGTCCATGGTGTCAGATCCTGACCCAAAACTGGGAAGCAGTCCTGTTAAAATCGAAGGGGGGGTCTGAATTACCATGGACACACCGTAATTTATCACCGTCAGGAGCACCATCAGCAGCCCAACACTGACCTTGTTTTGTCCAGCCAGATTCCAGGCGCGCTTGAGTGCCGCAATGACCCCTAAATTTTCGCCGACAATGCCGGCATTCCCCATCTGAGAGATGATTTGGAGGATCATCATAACGATTCCCATGATGATTATCAGGGGCAGCACCAGGCAAAACATCCAGTACATCTCCAGCTCGAGCGCAAAGACCAGAGCGGGCACCGCCACAACCCACCCGATGCCAAAAACGCCCCAAACCAACAGGGGTAAGAGGATCAGCCGCAGAACGCGGGATTGCCCCAGCGACCAGAGCTGGCTAAAACTGAAGGTTCCGGTCTCATCTGTTTCAGCCAGCCAGGCACCCTGAAGCAGCGCGGCCCGGAATGACAACGCTAGATACAGGTACAGTGCAAAACCAATCAGCAGGGCCAGTCCGATCAAAATCCAACCATAGACAGGCAGGTCCTGGAGGGATTCAACTCCATTGATGACCCAGTGCTTAAGCCAGTCCAACGAGGTCAGTGTGAAAATGGTGAAAATCAGTGATGGTAAAAAGAATACCATGATATGTGCCAGCCCTATCAGGTAGAGCATTTTGTGTTTCCATAATATTTTCCAGGTTCTTGTCAGTAGTGCACTTTGATCCATGGTTTCCTCCTGTATCAACCATCCTGTCTCAATAGTCTTGTAACGACAATCATTTGCGGTTGGCCGCAGTTTCTGCTTTCATTCGTTTTATTTCCGTCAACCAGGTGGTGGATTCTTCAAATCCGTTCCGCCAGACGGCCTGTAGAAAGACCGTCAGCAGCCCCAGAATAAACATCACCGCCAACCCACCCAGAATCAGCAGCGCAGATGGCAGCCCGGTCTGATGACCTTGGGCCAAACCGGCCATGATCACCAGCAGAATTGGCGTCAGTACGATGCTGTGAACCACCAGTGAGATCAAAGTGGTGATGAACCACAAGTAGAGCAAATCCCCCCACCGGGTCCGCAGCAGCACCCAAGCTCGTCTGAGCGCCGGGAGGACAGTCCGGTTCTCACTGACGATGGCCAGCACCCCCAAGGGATGGATCAATCCGGTCAGAACGCCCAACGCCCCCACCAGAATGATTAATAGAAAAAATAACACCCCGCAGAAATAAGAGGCTGCCAACCATAGTCCGCCAACCACCAGCCCAATCCCGGTGGTCAATACGCCGATCAACAGGTTGAACCAAAGCACCCGCCAGAAATAGGGCTGCCCGAACCGCCAGAGCTGGTTAAAATGCGGAGCTGCGGTCGGTTCAGTTCGAATCTGCCAGATTGCCCGCGCCAGTGCCGCCTGGGCTGAGACCAAAACATATCCTAACAGTGCCGCCAGAGCCAGTGCACTCAGCCCAATCAATACCCATGCGAATGGCTTGATGGTTTCCGGGGCAAGGACTTCAAGGAATTGACCGGACAGGGCAACAGGAGCGCGCCCGGAGGCCATCACCGTCTGAAAAAGGCTGCCGGCAAAGACCACCACATTGTATATGGAGGCCAGAATTCCCAGCAACCATAACCACTTGTGTTTCCAGACCAATTGCAATGCCGAGGTGTAAATCGTCCCCAAGTCCATGATGTTTCCTGCTGTTATTTTACAACAGATTTAAATGATCGAGTCCCAAATAGATTGTATCTGTGTTCCACAATTCCCCGGAGCGCAATCGCTCCCGTAACTCCTCCAGGGGCAGTTCCACCACTTCAATAAATTCTGTCTCGTCCAGGTGCTGTGCTGACACGCGGCGGCAGTCCGTGGCGACGAAGTGGTGCCGGCACAGCGTGGTATAGGGTCCACCGGTTCCGCTGTTGAGGTGATGCAGTTTGCCGGTACAGCCGGTCTCTTCCAGCAGCTCGCGGGCGGCAGCCTCAAGTGGCGTTTCACCGGCCTCCATCATGCCGCCGGGTAGTTCCAACAACACCCTTTCCGGACCGGGACGAAACTGGCGTGTCATCACCACCCGGCCATCAGCGGTGAGCGGCAGTATGGAGACAATATCGGGTTGTCGCAGGACTTCAAACTCACCCACGCGATTGTTGGGCAGCCGAAAGGTGCGCACCAGCAGGGTGCGCCGGCCAATCTTGCGTTCATCTTCGGTCAGTCGATTCCACTCCAGATTCATGCGGTTCCTCGCAGATCTTGGTCATCAGCCAGCAGTCCACCCACTGCCCCTCGTGCAGTTCATGAGCGGGCAGCCGCCGGGTTTGGCGAAAACCACAGGCGGTATAGCAGCGAATGGCACGGACGTTGTTCACATGCGGATCAAGGGTAATGATTTGGGCTTGAGCTTCGCGGCAGAGCCAGCTACCGGCCAGGGTGACCACCTGACGGCCCAAGCCATGTCCCCAAAGGGATGGCTCACCGATGAACAAATCCATCCCGTAGATCCTTTTCTCAAGCGGCAAACCGTATTCCTGCAAGGTTTCAGCCTCCAAGCGCTCATATTGCAGGTACCCAACCGGTTGCCTGGATAGAAGAACCAGTTCAGCCTGGACCCCGTCTGCCGCCAGCAGGCGGGGGGCGTATTTTTCCTGCACATCAGCCAGAGAGAAGGGGTGATCCCGGCCTTCGTAATACTCCAGCACCTGCGGATTGCTTAACCAGCGCGCCAGGTTTTTGAGATCGGCGGTGGTGTTCTGCAGCGGCCGAATGGTCAGCAAGCCGGCCCGGGTGAGCACATCAGCTCAATGTATCTGCCAGGGTGATGTCTTTCACCCAGGTCAGCCAGGGACGTTGCGGTTCAACCAGGTCGGGGGCGGGGCGCAGCGGCACCCATCGCAGGGCAAAAGTATATCCCAAATCGTTTTCAGCTTCCCATTCCCAGGCGGGCGGGGTGCTGCTGCGGGTTTGGAGCCAGAAGAAATGCCGCCGCAGACTGGTTGCCACGACCCGTTTGGGTGCCCAGCCAGCCACCTGCCAGAGCGGTTTGCGGCTTTTCCCTTTGAGGGGAATCTCGGCATAGCTAAAATAGATGTAGCTGCCCTTGCCTTCACCAGTCTGCACCCGC
>DAOQTN010000197.1:0-5666 GCA_035340555.1 Anaerolineaceae bacterium
GGGGGGGGGGGGGGGGGGGGGTGGGGGGGGGGGGGGGTGGGGGTGTGGTAAGGTTGGGGGGGATGAGGGTTGGTCTTGATCCAAGTATATCGCTTTTCTTAATCTGATCGTATAATTTAACGCAGGAGGATTTTCTCATGCCAACTTACACAATGGATCAAATCATGGAAAGACTGAGCGGTCGGCTGATGCTGCAGCAGGCGGCGGGGTTGAATGCCACCATCCTGCTGACCGTCAAAGAGGCCGGGGCGGTAAAATCCGAATGGGTGATTGTCATTAAAGACCAGGCCAGCGATGTGAAAAAAATTGACGGCCTGGTTGAAAAACCAGCCAATCCCGATCTGACCTTCAGTGGTGAAGATCAGGATCTGGTGGCGGTTTTCTCCGGCCAGCTTGATCCGGTGCGCGCCTTCATGATGGGCAAGTTCACCATGAAGGGCAACATGGCACTGGCCATGCGGCTGCCCATGCTTTTTAAAACCTCGGATTGACTCCTGGACTGAAAGCAGCGGACTGACCATGGCACTGCATCCTGAAACCATCGCCAATCTGGAGCGACTGGAGCACTTTTTATCCCACCTGGGGCCGGCCTTTGTGCCCGAAAATGCCGCCGGGGTTGACCTGACGGCCGTGCTGGAGGTACATTACGCCGACTTGGAGAACCAGGACCAGATGTCCTGCTGGCAGTTGACCATCCGGCACCAAAGTTGCCTGGTGGGGGCGGGGGATCAGATGAAACCTGACTTGCGTCTGATCTGCCGCCTGCTGGATTTAATGGCAGTGGCCGACCGGGAGCTGGATCCGCTCCGCGCCCTGATGCAGGGTAAATTTGCCCTGCAAGGCAGCCCGGCACTGGCCCTGCAACTGCCGACATTTTTCAAGCTGGAACGGCCGATTTAACTCAGTACAAACCCCAATCCATGCCCAGGTCTTCGGTCATCATGCCGAAGTCCCAAGCTTCCATGCCCAGATCCATGAAGACGGGGCGCTCCAGGGCGGCCTCAGCCTTTTGCCGGGTTTCCTCCAGCATGGCCGGCCCGTAGGGGCAAAATGGAGTGGTCAGAATCATCTTGATGATGACCTGGTCTGATTCAATTTTGACGTTGCGGATCAGCCCCAACTGGATGATGTTCAGCCCAATTTCGGGGTCGGTGACCGCGCTCAGGGCTTCACGCAGCCGGGCGCATAATTCAGGTTGCTCGGCCTCGGATTCCCAGACGGCCGGGTTCGTGCCAGGGGTGGCTCTCATGCGGACTCCTCAATTTTTTCATTTCGCTGAATAAGATACGTGCAGTGTTCGCCCCCGTGCAGCACGCACTGGATTTTTTCAATTGGGACGGCCAGCAGGCGGGAGATCAGGGTTTGATCCAGCAGGCAGATTTCCGGATGCTGTTGGCCAATCCGGTAGTAGGGGCAGACGATTTCATGGATGCGGTAGGATTCTCCGTCCCGCTCCCACGAAATGACAAAACCCTCCTCGGCCAGGATCTTTTTCAGGCCCTCCAGGCGTTCCTCAAAGGCCATTTTCGCAAACCGCGCGGCATGCTGCCCGGCGATGTCGCCGGCCAACGTCGCAAACAGCCGCGCCACCACCGGCTCGGGCAGAGTTTCCTTGATTTGCTCCAGCAGCCGGTTGGTCAGGCGCAGGTAGTGGGTGGGGAAGTGTTCCCGGCCCTGATCGGTCAGGGTGTACCGCAGCCGGGGCCGACCCACGCCGTGACGCTCCTCCTCGACGGTGATCAAGCCGTCCGCCTTCAGACTGTCCAGGTGGTGGCGCACGGAAATGACGTTGATGCCCACCACTCCCGCCAGGTCGCTGACCGTGGCGCGGGGGTGTTCCAGCAGGGTTTGCAGGATATGTTCGCGCGTGCTGTTCATGCCGCCAGTATACCGGATAAGCGTAAATTAGTCAATATTTAATATATTTATGATAAATATTGACCTGATTGAAGGGGTGTGATATAATGGCGCTGCTATTGGACAGTCGGATACAAACTCAAGGAGTGGTTTGATTATGGCAGACCTGGTTATTCGTGATTTGCACGTCAGCATTAACGACAAGGAAATCATCAAGGGATTTACCCTCACCGTGCCGCAGGGTGAAGTCCATGCCATCATGGGGCCCAACGGCACCGGCAAGTCAACCCTGGCCTATACCCTGATGGGACATCCCAACTACACGGTGACCGCCGGTGAGATTATCTTTAATGGTCAGAATATCCTCGATCTGGAGCCGGATGAACGCTCCCGGTTGGGGTTGTTCCTGGCATTCCAATACCCGGTGGCCATTCCTGGCGTCACTCTGGCCAACTTCCTGCGTTCTGCCGTCAACGCCCGCCGGCGGGCCGAGAACCCGGCCGACAAGGGCATCCCGGTGCCCGAGTTCCGGCGCATGTTGAAGGAAAAAATGGCGCTTCTGAAGATGGACCCGGCCTTTGCCGGACGTTACCTGAATGACGGCTTTTCCGGCGGTGAGAAGAAGCGGGCTGAAATCCTGCAGATGGCGGTGCTGCGGCCCCAGATCGCGGTGCTGGATGAAACCGATTCGGGCTTGGATATTGATGCGTTGCGGATTGTTTCCGAGGGGGTCAACACCCTGCGCGGACCGGAGCTGGGCGTTCTGGTCATCACCCACTATCAGCGCATTCTCAACTACATCCGCCCGGATGTCGTCCATGTCATGATGGGCGGCCGGATCGTCGAATCCGGTGGGGCGGACCTGGCCCTGCACCTGGAGGAGCACGGTTACGACTGGGTGCGGGAAAAACTGGCGAATGAAGCCCCGGCTGCCTAGCCCGGCCCCCGACACTGGAGGAACCCATGAGCGATAAGCCGCAGGCAGAGATTCTCAATGAGTTAACCGATTATCAGTACGGCTTCAGCGATCCGGATGTTTCGGTTTTTAAAACCCGCAAGGGACTGGATCGGGAGGTTGTCCGCCAGATTTCCGCCATGAAGGGCGAACCGGAATGGATGCTCGAATTTCGCCTGCGGGCGCTTGAGCACTTTGACCGCCGCCCGATGCCCTCCTGGGGGGCGGATATTTCCGGCTTGAATCTGGATGAGATCTATTATTATGTCCGGCCCACCGATGCCCAGGGCCGCACCTGGGATGATGTGCCGGATACCATCAAGCAAACCTTTGACCGGCTGGGCATCCCGGAAGCCGAGCGCAAATTCCTGGCCGGAGTCGGCGCCCAGTATGAATCGGAGATGGTCTACCACTCCATCCAGGAGCACCTGGAAAAACAGGGCGTCATCTTCCTGAGCATTGAGGATGGGCTGCGCCAGCATCCGGATCTTTTCCGGCAGTATTTTGGCACCGTGGTGCCGATTGAGGACAATAAATTTGCCGCTCTCAACAGTGCGGTCTGGTCCGGCGGCTCCTTTGTTTACGTTCCGCCGGGTGTCAAGGTGGATCTGCCGCTGCAGGCCTATTTCCGCCTCAATATGGCCTCGATTGGCCAGTTTGAGCGCTCCTTGATCATTGTCGATGAGGGCGCCCAGGTGCATTACGTGGAAGGCTGCACGGCCCCACAGTACAGCGAGGCCTCTTTCCACAGCGGCGTGATTGAAATCATCGTGCGCAAGGGGGCCCGGATGCGCTACACCACCATCCAGAACTGGTCGAACAACGTTTACAACCTGGTGACCCAACGGGCGCGGGTTGAGGAAAACGGGACCATGGAGTGGGTGGACTGCAACCTGGGCTCAAAGGTCACGATGAAGTACCCCTCCTGCTATCTGATGGGCCCGGGGGCTCACGGAGAAATCCTCTCCATGGCCTTTGCCGGACCGGGACAGCAGCAGGATGCCGGCGGCAAGATGGTCCATTTTGCCCCGCACACCTCCAGCAAAATCACCTCCAAGTCCATCAGCAAGGGCGGCGGGCGATCCTCCTACCGCGGGCTGCTGCGGGTCCACAAGGGCGCCGAGAATGTGCGTTCCAACGTGGTCTGCGACGCACTGCTGCTTGATCCACAATCCCGCTCGGATACCTATCCCTACATTGAAATTGATGAACAGGATGTCACCATTGGCCATGAGGCCACCGTCTCCCGGGTGGGTGAGGAGCAGTTGTTTTACCTGATGAGCCGCGGTTTGACCGAGGAAGAGGCCACGACCATGGTTGTCTCCGGCTTTATTGAGCCGCTGGTCAAGGAACTCCCGATGGAATATGCGGTGGAGATGAACCGTCTGATCCAGCTTCAGATGGAAGGCTCGGTAGGCTAGGCGCCGGAACCGGGAGTAGAGGAGCAAGCATGGCAAACGAAACCCCTGTCATCATCCGGACGCGGCGCGGTGGCGACCGTCCGAAACAGTTCAACTTCAACCTGGAACAGGTGCGCCTGGCGGGGCTGGGGACAGCCCTGCAGACCTACCGTCGGCAGGCTTGGGAGTCCTTCCTGGCCCTGCCGCTGCCGGACACCAGCCAGGAAGCCTGGCGCCGGACCGATCTGCGGCCCCTGCCGGTGGAACGGTTCCAGCTGACCCCGGCCGATCCGGCGGCGCTGCCCCCGGCCCCCAAGTCCTTGCTGAAACCCTTGGCCGATGATGTGGCGGCTGGACAGATCATCCTGACCCCGCTGGGGGCTCAGGTTCAGCTGGCCCCCGAACTGGCGGAGCAGGGTGTCATTTTTACCGACCTGCGCACAGCCGAAACCCGGCATGCCGGGCTGCTGGACCGCCTGGTGGGGCAGGTTGTGCGCGCCGATGAGGGCAAATTCAGCGCCCTGGCGGCGGCGCTGGCCCAAAACGGCGTGCTGCTGTACGTGCCCCGCGGCGTGCAGGTAACCCAACCCCTGCACAGCATCCTGTGGGCGCCCGGCCAGGATCTGGCGCATTTTTCCCATGTCCTGGTCTGGCTGGAAGAGGGCGCCGCGGCGACCTACATCCACGAATCCGCCTCTCCAACCGAACCGGCACCGGCCCTGCACGCGGGCATTGTTGAAATCCAGGTCGGCCCGGCTGCCAGTCTGCGCTTCGTGGAACTGCAGTCGCTGGGCGAACACGTCTGGAACTTCACCCATGAGCGCGCCCGGGTTGATCGCGACGCCAGTCTGGAGTGGATCTTTGGTGCCATCGGCGGCCATCTGACCAAGAACTTCAGCGATCTGGATCTGATCGGGTCCGGGGCGACGGGGAAAATGTCCGGCTTTTATTTCACCGAGAATGAGCAGCACCTGGATTACGACTCCCAGCAAAACCACCTGGTCCCGCACACCACCAGCGATCTGCTCTTCAAAGGAGCCCTGCTGGGCTCCAGCCGCTCGGTCTGGCAGGGCATGATTTATGTCGCGCCAGGTGCCGCCAAGACGGATGGCTACCAGAACAACCGCAACCTGGTGCTCAGCCGCCAGGCGCGCGCCGACTCGATCCCGGGCCTTGAGATCCTGGCGGACGATGTCCGCTGCACCCACGGAGCCACGGTCGGCAAGATTGATCCGGAGCAGATCTTCTATCTGCAGGCCCGGGGGGTCCCCCGGCGGGAAGCGGAACGGCTGATTGTGGAAGGCTTTTTTGATCCAATCATGCAGCGCATCCCCTTTGAGGGCGTGCGGGCCCGCTTCCAGGAAGCCATTCACGATAAAATGAATACATATGCCAGTGTCTAGCCGCTGGATTTTATGCTACAATCAGGCCGCACTTTTTTAAACAGGAGTAAG
>DAOQTN010000198.1:0-5643 GCA_035340555.1 Anaerolineaceae bacterium
GGCGGCGATAGGAGTTCAGGTCAAAGCTGCGGATATCCAGGCCATCAATCAGGATCCGGCCCTGCTGAAATTCATACAGACGCGCGGTCAGTTTGGCAACAGACGATTTGCCTGCCCCGGTATGTCCAACCAGGGCCAGGTTTTCACCCGGCGCAATGCGTAAATTGAAATCCTCCAGAACGGGTTCGTTCTCCTTGTATTGGAAGAAGACATGTTCAAAGACAATATCGCCCTTAAGCTGTGGTGCATTCCGGGCATCTTTTTGCACCACCACCGGTTTGGCATCGATCAGGCCAAAGACCCGTTCCGAGGCCGATAAACCATTCTGGATTTGGGTCCAGAAGGAAGAGATGTTCATCACAGGAAACAGGAAACGATCCAGGCTGGAGAGAAAAAGGTACCAGGCTCCAGCCGTCACCAGGCCATCAGCAACACTCAATCCACCCACGTAAATTAATAGGGCAGACATCATTCCACCCAACGCATTCAGTGTCGGGAAAATGAAAGAAAGTGCCAAACCCCGCCGAAAATTCACCCGGTAGGACTGCAGGTTGGCAGTCGTAAAATCCTGATAAACGCTCGCTTCCTGACGGAAATTTTTTGCCACAGCCATGCCACTGATGGTTTCCTTGATGGTGGAATTCACATTGGCCATGGCACGCATTCCCTCCCGGGTCACTTTACGAGCCAACCGGCGGTAAACCAAGGCAAACACAAAAACAATCGGGATCAGGATGAACATGTAAAGAGACAGGCGCCACTCGATGCCAATCAGAATGATCGCCAGGACCAGGGCTTCAAATGTCTGGGCAACCACGTCCGTGGTCAGCATGACCAGCTGACCAAAATCCTGAGTATCAGATGTGATCCGGGAGACAATTTTTCCAGAGGGAACCTCATCGTGGAAGGACATGTCGTGGTGCGCCGCAGCACCGAAAGCTCGTGTCGCCAAAGATAGCACCACATCAGAAACGGCCCGTACGGCCAGACGGCGCTGCGCATAATTGGCCAGCCAGCTGATAACGCCCAAGAGGATCACCGCCCCACAAACTGCCACCATCGCCCAGCCGGAGATCTGATCCTTTAACAAATCCACTCCCCGTGAAACAATCAACGGATTGGCCGCCCCGGCGGAGGCCAGGATCAAGACGGTGAGCACAATCCAGCCCATCCGGGCGCGCTGTGGTCGAAATTGCACCAAGATGCGGCGAAACAATTCCCGGTCGGAATATTTGCGATCATAATGCTCGGCGTTCAAACCAGACCAAAATCCCATCAGATTCCTCTATTCACTAAAAATCCGGCGATAGGACGCGGACGATTTCATTAACTCATCATGGCTGCCCATGGCCACCAACTGGCCTCGGCGCAGCACCAGGATCAGGTCGGCCCACCGGATTTGTGAAAGTCGATGGGTGATGATGAAAGTGGTCCGTCCCTGGGCGGCGGTGTAGATGGCACGCTGAATTTTATCCTCAGTAGCGCTGTCGATGGCGCTGGTGGAATCATCCAGAATCAAAATCCGCGGGTCCGTCAGAAAGGCCCGGGCCAGGGCAATCCGCTGGCGCTGCCCCCCGGACAGGGTGACCCCCCGTTCACCAACCGCGGTCTGGTATCCTTCATTAAAACTCAGGATGAATTCATGGGCCTGGGCGGCCCGGGCAGCTGTCTCAATCTGTTCTGGCGTGGCATTGGGTTTGCCAAAGGCAATGTTCTCCGCAATGGTGCGTGAAAACAGGAATACATCCTGTTCAATGATGGATATCTGCTGGCGCAGTACAGCCAGGTTCCAATCCCGGACATTGACCCCATCAACCCGCACCACACCGGCGGTGGCGTCATAAATGCGATTGATCAGGCGGACCAGGGTCGTTTTACCGGTTCCCGTCTGACCCACGATCGCCACTGTCTGTCCCGGTTTAACCCGGAAGCTGATGTGTTGCAGGATGCCCTCATCACAATCCGATTGGAGATCGGTTTCAGATCCATCCTGGCGTGGATAATCGAAACAGACATCGGAAAACTCAACTTCCCCCCGCATTTCCCCCTGATAACCCGCCACATTTTCATCCAGATAGGTCTCGCGATGCATTAATTCCAAGATTCGCCGGGCACCAGCCAACCCCAGCGAAATCCGAGAATAGGCCCACATGGAGGCAAATGTGGGAAAATCGAGCATTAACAACAAACCAAAGTAGGCAATGACCTGGCCGACATCCAATATTCCCTGACGGAACAGGATCAGGGCATGCAACAGGCCTATTCCCAGCGCCAGAGTCAGCAGCAGCAACGGGATAAAGCGGGCCTCAACATCCCCCTGCCGCACAATGGCGCTCCGGTAGCTGCCCGCATTGGTGTCAAATCGCTCTACCTCAGCATCTTCCTGGGCTGACCCCTTGACGGTCTCAATGCCGTCCAATGCTTCGGACAGGCGGGTGTTCAACTGACCAAATGTCGCCCGGACCCGGTCAGTCACCGGCCGCAGTTGCCCCAGATAGTTGCGCAGGGCAAAGTAATACAGAATCACAAAAATCAGGGGGGTCAGAATCAGCGTAGGATGATAACGCGGTGCCAAAATCAGTGGCATGATTAGAAAATTTAATGAGCCCAAGACCTGGGCCATGCCAGGGCTAAACAAGTAATTGACCTCCCGTACATCGTTGGTGGCCCGGGACATGGTATCGCCCACCGATTGCAAATTATGGAAGGTCATGCTTTTACCCAGCAGGTTGACGTACAGTTCGTCGCGCACATCGCGCTCAACCCGTTGCGCAATCCATTCAAATCCAAAATTGCGGCCAAACTGGATGATGCCCCGGATCAGTTGGGAGATGGCCAGGGTGATGGCGATCTGACCCAAGCGCGTCAGATCCGGCGAACCAGACAGGACCAGGTTAAATGCCTCCCCCATCAGGACGGGCAGCACAGCCGCCAGCGCTGCATTCCCCACCGCGCCAAACACCGCGACCAGTAGCAGCGGCCACTGTCGCATGGCGTGGGAGAAAACCCAGCGCACCGGGGTACGTCGATCAGTACGATATTCTTTGTCTATGCGAAATTCGGCGATGCTCATTTCTCACCTTTGCAACAGGAGATTATACCCCAACCCCCCAGCCCCGGTAGTTTGCATTTCTGTATGTCGGACGGCAAAATATGGAATAGCTGACTGCATCTTCATCCCCTCGCTGTTTTCGTTGCGTTGCGGGCGAACCAAATAGCAAAACATGGAGTTGATAACCGCCTCTTTATCCTCCATTTGTTACAAGCGTGAACAATGGATAATAAATTTATTCGCCACACGAACGCAAATCGTACAACCAGCGGTAATCATGCCGCCAATCTTCCAGTTCGATGAGTTGCTGGGCGCACCCGGTGGAGATTCTGGTCTGGATGGCCGGGGATAGTTCTTCCCAATAATCTGCATCCAGGTACAGATAATCATATCCAGCCAGGTGCAAAACGGCCGGGTCGGGATTGGCTCGCAACTCAAGCCATTCGGGTTTGTAGGCATACCAAGTCTGCGAAGAATTGGTATAGCGGGCAAATAGAGTCGGCGCACGATTGGGTTGTGGATCAAAAACCAAGGCATCCGGATCCAGTTTATCCCAGTACTGCGCCATGGCCATTGTATCGAGGTTATTAATGAAATAGGAATAGACCGGGCGGGGAATGGCGGTCAGCTCAATGCCCCAGGAGACCAATCCACCCAGACACGCAATGAACAGCCCCGCCATGGCAAGGGATCGGCGCAGCCACCCTTTCCGATTGGCCCACAACCAGCCCAAAGGAACAGCATAGATCAGGCCCAGGGTGATAAACTCATAAAGTCTGGCAGTATTGCGAAGGCCGGTGGAACCGGAAAACTGGATAAACAGAACCCCCATGGACAATACCCCGGACACAACCAGGGCAGCCTCATACCAGTGCCCGGCACGGAATGCCTTCCAACCCCACAAAGCCGCCAGGGGAACAGCAAACACCAGCGGCCCTGCCTCGATCAGTGCCAGCAACAGCGTGGCTGGTTTTACCAGAGACAAGGCACCCAGATGGGTGGAAACCAGAAGGGGAGTTCCAGAAAGTTTAAATCCAATCGTTTGATAGGACTCCGCGGCGCCCAAACCCAGCAGATCAACAGCAATCTGGGTCATGGCCCCACCCTGAAACAGTCCCAGCAGTGTGCCGCCGGCCCAGCCTGTCAGCCAAAACCGCAGTTCGGCTGGCAGGCGCCATTTTCGCTGCCGGACAAACTCGGCAACAACCACCAGCCCCCAGCCCGCCAGGCCAAGCAGGATGCCCGACTCAGTCAATAAATTCAATGCCGCCACCCAGACCATGATTGGGATGGCCGCCAGCCAGCCGCGCCGGCGGTTGCAGGTCAGCAAAATGGTCAGGGTCAAAGCCAGCAAAAATGTACTGTTGGGTCCCAGCATGGCCAAGACACCAGGCTGTAATATCCCATTGACAAAAGCAAAAGGAAATTCCAACGAAGCACCGCCCTCAATAATCCAGGGGCCATTCAGTGCCGTCAAAAAATCAGGGCCACTGGCGCTGCCGCTGCCAATCAAATTGACCTGTCCTGAAATGGTTTCCAGTAGATTTCCGGGCAACAATAAGGCCAGCCAGCGTGATCCACCCGCAAAAAGAAAGACCAGGCCCCCCAGAACCCCTGCCCAAATGCTGCGGGTCATCCGCCGGACCCAGGTAAATGCAAGTGCGATGGTCAAGGCAAAGGCGAAGGCTCGTGCCAGGTCCAGTGCGAACCAGACCGCCAGATCACCTATCCGAACCACCTGGGCAGCAAACAACAATAAAAAGTAATGATAACTATAATGCGCAGCAGGATTCAACGCAAATTTTAACGGCAGTTCCCCGGCTGCCAGCAATGACGTCGTGGGTAGATGGGCATAATCATCAAATATTGCCAACCCCCGCCCAACCTGGGTAAAGATGATTGTCAAAAAAAGGGTCCCAAGCGCGGCCGGCCAATCCAAGGGTAGTCGCAGTAATGATCGCCAGCCATCGCGGATGACAGCCAGCCCCGCACCCGCCAACAGGGTGAGGATGCCGGAGACAACAAATGCCGGGTCAGGAGGTAGAAAACGCCCAAGACCATTGGCCAAAAGGGTCTCCAAGGTCAATCCCAGAACCATCCCTACCAGCAGATGTTCCCGGCGCGCCAAACGAAAGGTTGCGCCGGTCAGCCAGATTCCCCCCAGAACCCAACTTGCCACCCAGAGACCCAGGATGAAGACATCAAACATCCCGGATTACTCCACAGGCACCCAAACATGGAAGCCCGAATCGCTGAATTTATCCAAAATTCGATAGTATTGAGTCACCGGTTTTTCCACCCGCTCAACCCAGTAATTGTTTTCCTCTGCAAAGGCATATCGCTGATCCTGCATATTCATGTTCATGGGTTCGGAAATAATGAGCGCGAAGCGGTGCTGCTGCAGGTCCGAATAAAATCTGTCCAAATAACTTTTGTTGCCCGACATCACCATTTCCATTAGAAAAACTTTTTCATATTCAGGCTCAAAATCATCCGTCGACACAACCTGAAAACTGAGAAGTTGGCGTTCAGTCAGGAACAGGACCGGGCCGTCTGACTGATCCAGCATGGCCTGAAGCTGAGCCAGATCA
>DAOQTN010000199.1:0-5635 GCA_035340555.1 Anaerolineaceae bacterium
TGCCGTGGGCTTTCGCGAAGTCCGATTGCCGCGCCCTTTGCGGGTTGTTTATCCGCGATTGCGGCACGATCTTCTCCCTGAGTGGTCGCATTATGATCTGGTGATCGCCGCGGTCCTGGCCAATGAACTGGTTGGCTACCTTGCATTAAGTGAACATCTGGCTCCCAATGCCGCCTGGGTGACGGATCTGGTGATTGCTCCGCAAGTCCGGCGGCAGGGGATTGGCAGTGCCCTGCTGTTGGCGGCGCAGGGCTGGGCGGCACAGCGCAATTTACGCTCCATGATGCTGGAGATGCAGTCCAAAAACGCTCCCATGATCAGGCTGGCCCAGAAACTGGGCTACAATTTTTGCGGTCATCATGAAAATTACTATGCCAATCAGGAAATTGGTCTTTTCTTTACCCGTTTTTTGAAGTAATCTGGATGCATTTATCGGAAAGGTCGGTCTTGTGATCAGCGGGTGGCAGTCTGGCGGTCTTGCGGCCCTCATCACCATCAGTCAGATTCTGACAGCTGGCATTGCCATCATGGCATTTTCCCTGCTGCTGTATGCCCTGACGTTTAATTTGCGGGAGGGTGTGGTGCGGTCCTTTGCCCTGATCCTGGGCTGCATCGTGATCGCCTTCGCTGCGGAAGCCATTGGTTCCACCGCGGTGGAGACCTGGCAGATTGAATTCTGGTTGCGTTTCCAGTGGGTGGGTATCATTCTGCTGCCTGCCGCCTATTTCCAGTTTTCAGGGGCCTTGCTGGCTACAACCGGCAAGCCCAGCCGCCTCCGGAAATGGATGCTGGCAGGGATTTATCTGGCATCCCTTGCCTTCCTGGTTTTTCTGGCCTTGTCCTGGTTCGTTGGCCCGCTGATCACCTCCGGGCCGCCTGCGCCCCATCTGCAGCCCACCCTGCTGACGGATGTTTTTGTGGTTTACTATTTGTTGGTGATGGGCGCGGCGGCGGTCAATTTTTGGCGGGCCTACCGTCGCACGGTCACCCCCACCAGCCGCCGCCGCATGGGCTATCTGTTGATTGGCGCAACCGCCCCTCCGATTGGCTCATTCCCTTTCCTGCTGTTTGGTTCGGATTTTGCTGCGCTGCATCCATTGATATTCTGGTGGTTGGCGGTATTGACGAATCTGTTGCTGGGAGCGATGATCATCATCATGGCTTATGCGGTGGCCTTCTTTGACGCGTTCTGGTCGGACCGGGTGGTCAAGGCCCGTCTCCTGAAGTGGATCATGCGCGGCCCGGTTACGGCCAGCCTGGTGCTGGCTTTGGTGACCATTGTCCGCCGCCTGGGGGAGACTTTTGGCGTCAGCTACTCCGCCTTGGTCCCGATCATCATGGTCGCGACCATACTGCTGGCCGAGCATTTTATCTCCACTTTTGCCCCAGTGGCGGAACGGGCCCTGTTCTGGGATGGTGATACCCAGGATTTACAGATGCTGCGTCTATTGGAAGGCCGCCTGCTGACCCGCAACGATCTGCAGCAATTTCTGGAGATGATCCTGGCGGCTGTTTGCGACCGGCTGCAGGCTCCGGGTGCTTATATCGCGGCATTTAACAACGGTGGTTTGGAACGGGTGGTCACCATCGGCCAAACACGTTTTCGCCAGGAGCCCGATTCCACTTTATTGGAATCCATCGGTGAGGAAGAGGCTGTCCTCCAAGGAACCTTCCGCTGGGGGGACGATTTACTGATCCCATTGCAGCATACAACCGACAGCGGCTCCACCAACCTCTTGGGGCTTTTGGGCATATCCGGCGCGGCCGGTCTGGTCATGGAAGACGAGCCCCACCGCCAGCTGTCCTTGCTGGTGCACAGGGCGGCCCTCGCACTGCGGGACCGCCGCATGCAGACCCAGATTTTTAATTCGCTGGAGGAATTGGCTCCCCAGGTGGAGTTTATCCAGCGGCTGCGCGCAGCAGGACGGTATGACCGCTCTGACATTCTATCCAATGAGAACCTGCCTTATTCCCCCGATGATTTGTCGCTATGGGTGCGGGATGCTCTGACCCATTACTGGGGCGGCCCACGGCTGACTGAAAGCCCGCTGCTTCAGCTGCAGCTGGTCCAAAATGCCCTGGATGCCCATGATGGGAATCCCACCAATGCCCTGCGGTCCATCCTGCGGGAAGCCATCGATCGGGTTCGGCCGGAGGGTGACCGGCGGTTTACCGGCGAATGGATATTGTATAATATTTTGGAGATGAAATTTCTGGAAGGAAAAAAAGTGCGTGAAATTGCCGCCCGGCTGGCCATGTCTGAAGCGGACTTGTATCGCAAACAGCGGGTGGCAATTGAGGTGGTGGCTCAGGCGATTCTGGAAATGGAATCCCAAGCCCGGCGGGATAATGGGGAGGGACAGGGGAAGACCTCGGGTTGATCCCTGTGTTTTTATCAATGATTTTTGGTTTTATGCAGCAATGATTGATGGAGGGAACATGGTATCCAAACCTCAGGCCCGGGAAGGGAGTATCCGGGGCCCGGAAACTCTTGATGAGGGTTGGTGGGCGGCAATTCTGACCGAGGATGAAACGGTCAAACCCCGCTCGCCGATGAATCTCATCGATGTGCCGCCGCTGTCGATGGCAGACAGTTGGGCGGTAATTCAGCGAGCCTATGCGGCGGATCAAATAGTCTGCCTGACGGTTAGCGGTTACAACCGCGGCGGACTGCTGGTTCAAGGGGATCAGGTGCAGGGCTTTGTTCCACTATCGCATCTGATCGACATCCCCAATACCGCCAGCGAGGCTGAGCGCCGGGAACTGCTCTCAGCCTATGTGGGGCGGGTACTGCAGTTGAAGGTCATCGAGTGTCAACCCGAACAGAAACGAGCCATTTTTTCTGAGCGGGCCGCCCAGGCGGGTGAAGGCCGCCGCCGGGCTCTCTTTGAGACGTTAATTCCGGGAGCCGTGGTTTCCGGGACGGTGACCAACCTTACCGAATTTGGTGCCTTCATTGATCTGGGGGGCGTGGAGGGATTGGTTCATGTTTCCGAACTGTCCTGGGGTCGGGTGCAGCACCCGACTGACATCCTGACTCTGGGAGAATTGGTGCGGGTGTTGGTGCTGCAGATTAACTGCGATAACTGCCGGATTGCGTTGAGCCTGAAGCGGTTGTCCACCAATCCCTGGGAGCGGGCGATGGAGCGTTATCAGCCGGGGGATGTGGTCCCGGCAGAAATCACGACCACCACCCGTTTTGGCGCTTTTGCCCGCCTTGAGGAGGGCATTGAGGGGTTGATTCATATTTCGACGGTTCCCAATTTCAATCGATCCAATCTCAGAGCCCTGCTCGTGCCCGGGCGGCAGGTGCACGTGCGAATTCTACGTCTGGACGCAGACCGGCGCCGCCTTGGTCTGGGACTGGTAAAACCGGAATGAGCCGGAACCGTCCCTCGATCCCACCCCCGGCAGAACAACCCGAACCGGATGGGGAGGTGCGGGCACCCTCCCTGCTGGATCGTCTTAATGGGATCTGGAGCCATTTTGACCGCTTTGGCGTGGATCTGTTGGGATTGGCTTTGCTGGCTGTTGGTTTGCTCACCCTGTTGGGTCTGCTGGGGTTAAGCCAGGGTGGCCTGATTTCGCCCTGGATCCGTTTGCTCCAGCGCGGTTTTGGTTGGGGCGCCTACCTGATCCCATTTGTCAGCGGCTGGATTGGCATCTGGATCATCCGCCAGCGGGCTGATCAACCCCTGCGGTTCCCATTGGGACAGGCTTTGGCTTTGGAGGGGGTGTATTTTGTCCTGTTGGGATTGTGGTCACTTTTTAATGGCCATGATCTGGACCGGGCTGAAGCCGGTTTGGATGGAGGAATTGTGGGCTGGGGGATCGGTGAGATTTTTGATCTGATTGTCCCGCCGCCTTGGGGCACGCTCGTCCTGGTATTGCTGCTGCTGGTTTTTGTCAGTTTTGGCTCCGGCCTGGCCCGCTGGTTTTACCACAAGCTTGAGGCCAGCCTGGAAGCCGCACCTGCGGCCCCGCCAGCCCCGCCAGCGACCACCTCACCGGCCCAGCCTGAACCGGTTGAAGAGGAACCGGCACTGCCGGTGCAGACCCGGCGGGATGAACATTTACCCCCGCTCAACCTGCTGCTTAATGCCCACACCGCCCCACCCGACCAGGCGGAGATTCGCGCCACCGCCCAGCAGATTCAGACCACCCTGTCGGATTTTGGCATCCCGGGGCGGGTCGTGGGCTATCGCATTGGCCCAACCATCACCCAATTTGCCCTGGAACCGGGATACGTTGAACGGGAGGGCCCGGATGGCGAATTGATGAAACAGAAAGTCCGGGTTTCCCAGGTCAGTGCCCTGGCCCGTGATCTGGCCCTGGCCCTCTCGGCTGAGCGGCTCCGCATCCAGGCCCCGGTTCCGGGACAATCCTACATTGGCATTGAAGTTCCCAACATTCGCAGTTCGGTTGTCCGGCTGCGTCCGATTTTGGAGGATGACGTCTTTCAGCGGCTGCAGTCCCCCCTGTCAATCGCATTGGGTCAGGGTGTTTCAGGAGAACCGGTTGTGGCTGATCTGGCCCGCATGCCCCACCTGCTCATTGCCGGGACCACCGGTTCGGGGAAATCCGTCTGCATTGCTGCTTTGACCACCTGTCTGGTGATGAACAATACCCCCGCCGATCTGCGCTTGGTGATGATGGATCCCAAGATGGTGGAACTGGCTCGTTTTAATGGACTGCCACACCTGCTGGGCAAAGTTGAAACTGACGTGGACCGCATGACCGGGGTGCTGCGTTGGGCGCTGCAGGAGATGGATACCCGCTACAAGATCTTTGAAATTGAAAAGGTCCGCAACCTGGAAATATACAACCGCAAGATGCAGCGCAAAAAACAACCTGGACTGCCGCGGATTGTGATTCTGATTGACGAACTGGCCGACCTGATGATGCATGCCCCGGAGCCGGTGGAATCAAGCCTGATCCGGCTGGCACAACTTGCCCGGGCGACCGGCATCCATTTGGTGGTGGCCACCCAGCGGCCCTCGGTGGAGGTGATCACCGGGCTGATCAAAGCCAACTTCCCGGCCCGGATTTCGTTCAGTGTGGCCTCCTCCATTGATTCACGGGTGATCCTGTACACCAATGGCGCCGAGGCGCTCCTGGGAAAGGGCGATATGCTCTTCCTCAACCCGGAGGTGGGGGCTCCCACCCGGCTGCAGGGGGCGCTGGTGACCGATGCCGAGGTGCAGCATGTGCTCAATTTCTGGCAGAAAATGGCCCCCGCGCCCGCAGGAGATGCCCCTTGGGAGGAATTAATTGGCCTTGAAGACGGGGATTCCGACGCCTTGGTCAAGGAAGCCACGGCCCTGGTACGAAAAATGCAGCGCGCCAGCGCTTCACTTCTGCAACGGCGGCTGCACATTGGTTATCCCCGCGCGGCTCGCCTCCTGGACCAGCTGGAGGCGGCGGGGGTGGTGGGGCCTTCCCAAGGCAGCGGACGGGACCGTGAGGTTCTGCTTGATCCGGATGAGGATGGAGAGGACGGGGAGGATGAAACCTATGAACAAAACAGCCCCGGCCTGGGCGGCGCGGTTTGAGCCACCCGGAAGCAACTGAAAGCCGGTTTTTCGGTCTGCTTGACGCGCACCCCGCTCTCGATTATCATACTCCGGCTTGGGCG
>DAOQTN010000200.1:0-5632 GCA_035340555.1 Anaerolineaceae bacterium
CGGGCGGTAAAAGAGCTGGATCGACCTGGTAAGCTCTTTCTGGCGGGCGCAGCTGATCATTGTTGATAAACAATGGCCAATAATCCCTGATCCAGAAAAGGCTGGCGATCAGCAATCCTGCCAACACCAAGCGAACAAAGCCAATGCGAAATAAAATTTCATTAACCCAGAAATTGTACAAGTCGCCCAAAAGATCGCTAACCGGTGAGTTTTGGATTATACCCATAGGTAATTATCCCCCCTTATCCAAATCACCCAGCAATGGATCAAGAGGAGTGCCATCATTGCCGCCATTATCCATAAACATACTTTGAAAATGATCCCGGCGGTCGATAAATTCTTTGCCGTTCAACGGATATTCTTCTACCGTCACCATCCTTAGTCGATTATTCGGTCCAACGATCTTGATCTTGATGATGCCGTCCTGGCTGACCTGGGTACTCGTCCAAAGTCTTTCATTTGGCTGGATCTGACTGCCATCCAACGTTTTCAATTTCTTGAATGCTTGCAGCGTAGGCTGGGTAGGGTGTTCGCCTACCCCATCAATTTTGATATTCAGCTCGGATATTGGCTTTGTCACCCGAAACCAGGAGCTTCGAGCCTCTTTGATTGGCAATGGCCAGGATTTACCGCGCCTCAGCAATTTTATCCGAGCGGGCTCCCCTGTCGGATGAGGTTCTGGAGCACCGCCAGAGGCAGTTACCTCTTCTACTAAGCTCAACCCATAAAAAAGGCGCGGTTTGAAAGGCAGATGATGGGTGTGTCGCTGCGCCTCGTGCAAGCAGGCCCCTAAAACCACATCTTCTTCTGGATGAGCTGTCTGCTCAATGTAATCCATCCCTGCTAAATCAGGAAAAAGGATCTTGACGATTGGCTCAACAAAATATAGGTGACTGCTGCCGCCGACGAGGAAAATACGGTTAATTTGCTCAACACCGCCGCATTGGTTAATGGTTTTCTCCACGAGATATGCAAAAGCTTTGATAATGGATTGATCTTTTAGTTCTATGCAGGGTGTTTTGCTCAACCTGGTATGTAGCCAATTCGCAGAGAATTCTAAGTTCTCCCCAGGAATAGGCTCAGTAAGCTCATCAGAGTATTTTAGATCCAAAAACTCAGCCACACTGGTGGGTCGGTGTTGATTGGGCACCACCCCCGCATCTGATTTCATTCCCTCATTCAAATTCTTTTTAAACGCACTTGCTTTTTTGTGCTGCTTATGAAGGGATATCCCTTTTGCTTCTTCACTTGCTTTAATCCATCGCAAAATACAATCATCCACAAGTTCTCCCCCCAGGTGTGTATTAGCGTGCGAATATAAAACCTGGGCCCGAAATGTAGGCTGCCGCCTTGGGAAAAAATGTCTTTCTCGGCTAACCTTCAGTACAGCGATATCACAGGTGCCGCCGCCGAAATCAATCACCATGATCTTTTCCGTGGCAGCGCCAAGATTCTTCCACAGCGATGGTTTCGTAGTCAAAACGTGGTCTAGCGCTGCAAGTGGCTCCTCGCATAAATTTACATCTTCAAAACCGGCCAACAAGGCGGCATATTTGGTGGCCTGCTTTTGTTGTGGATCCCATCCTGCTGGGACAGAGATGGTGACCGAGTCTGGGAGGGGTAGCTGCTGTCGCTCCAGAGCATCCTTGGCCTCGAGCCGCAATCTTCGTAAATACACAGCTGCCACTTCTTCGGGCTTGATGGCAGCGTAAGCTGATGGATTCGAGTCGGGTAAATCTAGTGATGGCCGTCCGAGGCTGAGCTTAAAACGTCGAAATAGGGCATGATCTTTGTGTTCCTTATACTTCGCTGTTTGACCAAAATCAACTAGCCAGAATTTTTTCTGATCTGCGTTCAGCGTGAGGCTCGATGGAATCATGGGCGGATATTCGATCAGCAAAAGTTTACCTTCAGATTGACCAGGCTGAAGATACGCAACAGCTGACTTAGTGGTGCCAAAATCAATGCCGAGATATACCGGCTGCCGGCTCATGACTGTATTCCTTTTTGGCTAACTACCGGTTTTTTCAGCACCTGATCTTCCCACATCCAGCCCGGCTCAATAACCCAAACTCTTTCCCCCGGTTGAATTTCCTCGTAAGTATCGTGCAGGTTGCGCTTGTAAATGACTTGCGAGTTATATTCCAAAATTTGCGTTAATCCCAGATACCGTTTAGCCACCGTAAGAAAATCACGCAGAAAATAAGTTGTCTTTTCTGTTGCTTCAGGATGACCGTACTCTAGCGAGTAATGAACCTTGACCATCTCGGTCATCATATCCAGAGGGTTTTCACTTTGCCCAAGCAGTTCACTGATGATTGAGACCGCCGAGTTGTCTGATTCTTTTGCCCGCAAGGCCATTCGCAAGGATTGAATTTCCTGCCTTTGCCCAACTATAGAACGAATCAATATTCCAATCAGAACTAGCGCAACGATCGTTATAACAATGGCTAACCACGATTCTGACATTACGAGCTTCCCTTCTTGATGGTCATGCGGCACCCACAGCTATTTGAGCTTGATCTCGCTCAACAGGCGCTCCAGGCGGCCGGTGAAGTCGAGCAGGTTGGCCTGATCAATGTAAAGGTACTCCTGGCTGGTGCCCATCACTTCGTGAACGTGAGCATCGGTTGTATGGAAGTAGTGTTTGAACTGGCTGTACCAGAAGCCGATCTTGAGCCTACCCTGCCCGGGCCAAATGGTGAACACGGCGCAGTTATGGCGCTTGGGCGGTGCCATTACCACGCACCAGGTGTGCGGCACGGGGTGCAGGTGGTATGCCCGCGCCACCTGCATGACGGTGTCATAGGCAGCCAGCAGGCCATATTTCTCGGCCTGCGCCCGGACGCTTTCCAGGCTGATGCGCCGGGTTCCGGTTGTGACCACAGCCGGGCGGCTGGCAGCCGGGGCAGGTTGTGCCACTTGCCAGCGCGCTATAGACCATACTTTTAGCACCTCGCGGCGCTGCTGGATTTCTGCTGGCGACCAATCGGCATACGCGGCCAGCTCACGCTCGCTCAGGTAGGGCGAGCTGGCATAACAGTTAGCCTGGGATGGGCTGCCGCGCTTTTTGGGGAATGGGTGCCGCCACAGGGATTGGTTATAAAATGTCAGCACCAGGTTGCCGATATCATTCGTCCAACGCGCTCTTTCTTTGTCGCCAAAGCGGTCTGACCAATAGGGATCGTCAGGATTTTGAGGCAAGATATGCTCGATGGACTCTTCTTTTGGCTTCTCGAGCAGTCCTTCCCAGGTCAGGTGCACGGGCACACGCGCCTGTTCTGCCAGGTGCTGTTCATACTCGTAGAGGAAATATTCGATTCCCGCCCAGCGGTACCAGTCCAGGCTGGTTTGATCATAGCGCTCACTGAAACGGGTGTCGGGACAATAATTGAGCGTCCACGAGACGATAGACCGGATCACGTCTTCGCCGCTTCTCTGTCCAGTATAATATTGGTGCGCCAAGCCATAGATTTTCGATTGGCCGGTGCGGGTTTGCCAGCCAGCCCAGCGGTAAACGCGGAACGCGAAGCGCTCGCAAGCATCCACTACCTTCAAATAGGTTTCGCCCTGGTCTTGCGCTTTCAGGCGCACCGCGATCAACAGTGGTTGGAATGTAGCCAGGGTACCCTGGCGAACCAGTTTCTGGCTGACGGTCTTGATCTGGGGACGCAGGTCAGAGCGCATATCGCCAAAGGCATCGCTGTGCCCGGGGCGGCAGATGTCGCGATAAGCTGTGGCAGCCAGCCGCAGCGTCTTGAGGTAGTCCATCAATTTTTGGTACAGGCCCAGGTGGTTGGCGGCATGCGTTTTTAAGCTAAATGTATCTGCAATGATGTCGTGGTTGACCGGTTTCATGCTGCCCGTAGCTGTCGCTACCCAGTGATAGCGCAGGAGCAAGGTTTCATGACGGTCATCATCATCAATCTGGGCCAGCCGCTCGAACACGTCTTTCCAGGTCTGGTTGATCGTGTTGCGTAACTTGTTTTCGCCTTCCAGGGATAAGCGCGAGGAAAGGTATAACACGTGGTTTTTCACCAGGTCAAGCTGTTTCAGCGGCTGGCCGCGGTTATTCATCGCCGCGAAGATCAACCCCGCCGCGTCCATCTCGTCATCCACTTCGTAAACGATGAGCGTGAGCTGCTTGGTTAATTTTTCCGTCAGTTCGCTGAGCGCGGCCGGGTACGCCTCGCCATGCTTTTGCGCTAATGCAGCCAGGTGCGCCTGCGCATATTGGTCCGCCGCCTGGAGCAGGCGGTGTGCCCGAATCGTCGGGCCTTGCACCATCATGCCGCCATTCAGGCCCAGGATCTGCGTCTCGTGAAATTCGCGGCAGTCGCGGTTCAAGGTGAGCTTGGAGGTCTCCTGCCCGTTTTGATCGCGCAAAAACAGGTAATTCTTGCGCAGGCCTTCCGGCACCCGCCCAAAGGCTTTCAGCCGTTCCATTTCCCGCTGGATCCAGTTGAGGAATATCACCGCCGTGGTCAAGCGCTGCTGGCCGTCTACCACCTCAAACACCTTATACTCATTATCCTCGTCGTCTTTCACGCTTTCCTGGTCAGAGCGCAGCACCAACGTCCCAAAGAAGTGATCTTTCCCTGCAACCAGCAGATCTATGTCTTCGATCAGATCGTCCAGCTCGTCTTTCGTCCAGGCATAGCCGCGCTGGTAATCCGGGATGATAAAAGCCCGGTTGCGGAATACGGTATAAAGGTTGGCCTGTTCAAGCTGTGCCATGCTTATCTCCTGATGCGAATGCGTTTGTGTTCTTCCAGCCGCGGCACCAGGTAATCTTTAAGCCATTCCAGCCACGCGCTCAGCTCTTCGGGGCTGGCCAGCAGTTCGTCTGGCAGTAGCTCGGCAAAGGTGATTTCCTCGATGTCGGTCCCATCCCCTGGCTCAGAGGGGGCGCGGCGTTCGACCTCAGCTTCCAGCTCGTTCAACAGACCCGGCAGGCTGCGCCGGCGCACCAACAGGGTTTTGTAGGCCCCCAACGGGTTGGCCGGTTCAGCCTGCTCGGGCAGGGTCAGGGCCAGGCGGCGGGCCAGCTCCTGGCGGTCGGTGTCCAGCAAACGCGCCCAGGCGGGCTGCGCTTCCAGCTCGTCCAGCGCCGTTTCCAATTCCATCTTGTACGCGCCCCAGTCTTCTTTATACCGTTCCTGGCAGTTGTGCAGCACCGTATGCAGGCCGCTGCGCAGATCTGGGAGCTGCTCGTAAAAAGCCTGCGCTTCCAGGGCGTTCTTGATCTGCTCCACCGCCCCGGCCGGGGCCAGGCGGCTGCCTTCGCCAGGGAAGATCTGCTCCAGCTCGTGTAAGGCTGCCAGCACGGCGCGTGCCTGGCGGATATCGCCTTCGCCCTGCTCGTCCAGGGCGCGTGTGGCCTGGCGCGCCCACTGGATCTCGGCGGCAATCGTATTCTCGGCCGCCCCCAGGCGCGGGGCGGCTTCACTGGCGTCGCCTTTAAGCAGCTCGGTCAGCTCAGCCTTCAGATCATGGGCGCGTTCCTCGCCAGGCAGGCCCAGCAGGCGCAGCCGGTCGGGCAGCGCTCCAAGCGTTTGCAGCAGGCCCGGCAGGTGCTTGCGGGCCACCTGGGCAATCTGGTCTTCCAACGGCAGCACAGCCTCGCCAAACA
>DAOQTN010000201.1:0-5621 GCA_035340555.1 Anaerolineaceae bacterium
TTTTTCTTCCTTCTCATTCACCAGACATTCGAAGACGCTGTACTGCACCGGGGTGCCATAATCCAGCAGCAGATTATGCAGCTTGGTACGCCGGCGGTCATTGCTGATATCGTAAACCACCAGGATGAATTTCTTTTCTGCCATAAGCCACCTACCGAGCCATGAACGGGTGATATTGAGACTGGCGCCCCTGAATGAGATGCGCCAACTGGCGGGCCTGGACTTCAAAGATTTTTTGGTAATTCAGTCGGCGGCCCAAACTCCGCCAAAAAATCGGGGTTTCCAGCTTGTGGGTGAAGCAGCGAGCAAAAATGCGCCACCCGTGGGTGGACAGGTACACTCCGCCGTTCTGCGGGTCGGTTTCAAAATCGGCGGGGGTCAACTGCTGGTGGCTGACCAGCGAGGTCACCAAAGAGTCGACAATGGGGGCGCGGAATTCCTCCAGCAAATCGAGAGCGAGGGCCGGGCGGCCGTAGTGTTCGGTGTGAAAGTAGCCCAGGTAAGGATCCAGCCCAACCACCTCCAGGGCGGCCGAGAGGGTTTGCGTGAGGAGGGTATAGCCCAGGCTGAGCAAGGCATTGACGGGGTCTTTGGGCGGGCGGCGGTTGCGGTTGAGAAAACCCCAGGCCGGCGGGATGACCTGCTGAAACAGTTCAAAGTACAAACGGGCGGCATTGCCTTCAATGCCGAGCAGGGTGGGCAAATTGGGGGCCACAGCAGCCTGAGCAGCGCTCTGGCGAAGCTGCTGGCACTGGTCAGCGGGCAGTGGGTGGCGGCGCGCCCAGCGAGCCGCCTGAATGCCCTGGTTGCGAATTTTACCGGCCGTGATGGACTGGGCCATTTGCAGTGCAAAGCTGGCATCGTCATTGCGAGCGAACTGCTGCTGACGCAGCGGCAAATGATACGAGGCGGGGGTGGCAATTTTGCCCAGATAGCGGCCGCGGGCGCTGAGAAACAGCAAAGGAATGTTGCGCTCCAGCAACCGGTGCAGGGCCGGGGTGGTGACGCCGACCGCGCCGACGACAATGATCTGAGTGATATCGCCAAGCGGCAGGCGCAGCAGCACTTCATCTTCTTGGGTGACCAGCAGACGCTGGTACTCAATCTCGATGCGGGAACCGGTTTCAAAAACGTAGAGTGTGGGCATGTTCAATCGTAGTCTGGACCATACTGACTGAATAATCCATCCACCTCGTCGCCATCAACGGCAATTTCCTTGCCCTCCCAGGTATAGCGGTAGCCCGACTCGTCAAAATAGACGCCCAGGAAGGTAAAGCCTTCTTCAAAAGAGGTGAGTCGGGTCTTGGATGGTTCGTAATGCAGCAGCAAGTCGGCCAGGGCCTGTTCTACGAATGCGTAGGCACGGTTCAGACGCGCCTCTGTTTCGGCCATGACAATGAAATCATCGGCATAACGAACCAGGTGAAAGCCCTGCTGCTGGAGGGCCAGATCCAGGCGGTGTAGAAAGACGTTGGACAGCAAAGGCGACAGCGGCGATCCCATGGGCACGCCGCGGCTGCTGCCGCTGCCGGGGTGGGTTTGCGCCAGCCAGGCCGAGATGAGGGGCAGGAGCGAATCATCGGGCAGGTCGGCCTGCAAAAAGCGCAGCAACAATTCGTGGTCAATCGAATCAAAACAGGCGTCAATATCGGCATCCAGCACCAGCAGGCGGTCATGGGCGCGGTGCAGCAAAACGCGCTGGACGGCCTGCCGGAGGCCGCGCCCCGGACGGTAGCCATAGCTGCATTCGAGGAAGATGCGCTCGTAGCGAGGTGTCAGCACCTGCGCAACGGCGCGCTGGAGCACCCGGTCGGCAATGGCCGGAATCCGCAGCAGGCGATATTCGCCCGGTTCGCTTTTGGGGATGCGCCGGCGGCGCAATTTATGCGGGGTGTAGGTGTTGGCGCGGACCGACCGCGCCAGAGCCACCAGACGTTCTTCCCAATTGCGCCGCCAGGCCTTGATAGAGACATGATCTACGCCGGGAATACCCTGATTTTCGGCCACGGCATCCCAGGCCTGACGAAGAACATCCAGGTTGAGCGCCTGCTGCAAGAGTGTATATTCCCCCTGAGGCATTGGGTCAAACTCCGCGCTTGAGCAGACGGGTTTGGCCCATGCCGCGGGTGGTGTGGTAGCCCACCCCGGCATAAAAGGCATAATCCAGCAGCAGGTTGACGCCCAGGCGCAGGGCGGGGTGCATATCCACGGCGCGCCAGCCCACCTGCCCCACACAGCCAATGGTTTTGGCCTTGCCCTCTTTGATGGTTTCGGTATGGAGGGCATACTGGGTAAAGACCAGCGATTGGCGGGCAGTCTCAATCAATTCTTCGGGCAGGGGATCGGGCGAAAACACGTTCCAGCGCTGGAGCAGGGAACGGATGACCAGGTCGGGGTTGGGGAAGGGGAACTGGGATTTTCCGCCGTTGAAGGCCAGGGGCGAGGCCACCTCCAGCAGCCAGTGAGCCGGGGGAGAGGTGAGGTCCAGCAGGGTGCGGAGCTGGGCATAAGTGGTGCGCCCGGCCCAGGGGTGTCCGGCCGGCGTGGTATGAACAGCCTGAATGTGCCAGCTCAGGTCGGCAACGGTAACGGTGGGGGGAAGTTTGGCCAGCCAGCCATTTTTAGGCTTGAGGATGAGCATTTCCAATTCCTCATCCAGCACGGTGAAACGCAGCCAGGCCGGCTGCCCGGCTTCAATTGAGATTACTCCGGCGGCATCGGGCTGCGGCAGGCCCTGCAAGGCGCTGAGGGTAAAAGACGAAACCCGGTTGGGTTCGTGCAGTTCGTATTCTTTTTCGGGATGATAGGTTTCCCAGCGATGGAACCACCAGCCATGCACGCCTTTGCCGGTGGCGTTATGGTATTGGCCTGAATGAATGGCGGTCAGTTCAAGGACAACGGCGAGGGGCATGGGGTCTCCGGGGTCAGCGGTCGGTGCGCGCCTGGTCGCGCACAGTTTGCAGATCAATCAATTCAGCGACCTGGTAGATGATGGGGATGGTATTGGGCACCGGGCGCAGGCGCACGATGGCCGGGAAGTGCCCCATGCGGGCATGAATTTCGGCCAGCATGACGGCGGCGCTGAAGTTGAGCGCCGGCAGAATGACAAGCAGGGGCAGGGTCTGCCATTCCAGCGGGGTCAGTTCGGCCTGATCGAGCAGCGATTTGATTTGAGGCGGCAGCGGCTGGGTCGGGTCCACCTGGCTGGGCAGATCGAGGATGCGATCCAGGGTCTGCCCGGCCAGGGTTTCGATCTGGGCATGCTGCTCGGGAGTGAGGGGGTGGGAGTAGTTGAGTAAGGTGATGGCACCGGGCGCAGTTGTTGACATTATTCCTCCCTGCCGAACCATAATAAATGGAGCAATGGACTATAATTGATTATATTCAGCCTGAAAAAATCTGCCAGTGAAACTTCAAAGCAATTTGAGCAGGTGGGTAAGATCTTGTTCTTCACGTCATTCACCCGAGGCCACATTTTACGAAGATACCGAGAGCGGATCCGGCGCGAGGCGGTCCAGGGCGGCGCCCAGTGGGACAGATGGTGTCTGGCTGTGGACGACAACCAGGCGGTTATGGGCAGGGTCATCCACGGCGACCCAGGGGCACCGGGGGGCAAAATGCCGGGCCAGGGCCGCAAAGGCCCAGCGCGGCAGCTTGCCGCTCAAGACCAGGCCCAGCGCCGGGTCTATTGCCAGGTTGAGGAGCAGGTCTTCGGCTTCGAGGGCATCGGTGGTCAGCAAACATTCCAACCACCCTGCGCCCCCTGGCAAAGCCGTATAGCGGGCCTGGAAAATATCGCCGGTTCCCGGCAAGACCGGGGAAATCGGCATCCAGCCGTAGCGGACATCGTAGATACTGGCCGGTGCAGGCAGAGCCCTGGCCGCCAGCATGGCCGCCAGCCAGACCGGGCCCCGGCCGTACAGCGCCAGGGGCTGGCCGGGCTCAATCCATCCGGCGGCAACAGCCAGGGCGTCCGGCGTCCAAATGGCTGCGCCGCGTTGATCAGCAGGCAGGCCCACCCGGGCGGCCAGTTGACGTTCGGTGGTAACCGGATGGGGCGCACGGGTCAGGTGGACGCTTTCGAGGTACTCGGCATCGTAACGACAGATGCCCGCCAGGTGTTCAAGCAGGGCGTCCATCACCAGGCCGGACTGCCGCTTTTCCAGGTCACGCTCCAGACCGGTAATCACGGCTTTCAAAATGGGCTGGTGCGCCTCGATCTGATCGGCCTCCGACTGGCTGGAGCGCAGCTCTGCCACCGGCAGCAGGCGAAGGGCGGCCAACCGGGGCTGCCATTCGGCCAGGTCGGCTGCGGTGCGGTAGAGCAGCACCGAGTGGGTGCAGGCAGCCAGAAGATCCATTTGATCGGGCTGCGGCCGTCCGCCGATATCCACCAGCAGCGGCAGGGCGCGGTTTTCGATCACCTGGTGCATATGCGCCAGAAAAGCCGGGGTGTACTGCCCCTTGTGCTTCAGGCGCAGCAACCGGACTGCCTCCCCCCCACCCTGCAGGAACCAGTTGCCTTCGCCATCTGGGACGGCGCGCAGCAGATAATGGGCAATATTCATCTGGCGCAGGCGGTTGGTGACCAGATAGGCCAGCACCGATTTGCCGCTGTGCGGCGGACCGGCCAGCAAAATTGCCGGAAACAAATTGATATTCATTCATTCACTCCTGGATAGATCACATGACCCATCAAACCATACTGGTTGCCACCCTGGGCGGTCAACCCCAAATCATCACCTTCACCCTGGATCTGCTGTTGAAACGCGGCGAGCCAGTTGACCAGGTGGTGGTCGTCTACCTGGCATCGAACCCGCGTTATTACCAGGCATACCTGAAGCTGCAGGGCGAATTTGTGGCTGACCGGTATGCCGGACGGCCCTGCCATCTGCGTGGATTGCCTATACGCATTGGCGACAATCCCCTGGCTGACATTGAAACTTCAGCTCAAATTGAGTTTGTGCACAACACGTTTTATCAACTGCTGCGCGAGCTGAAAAACCAGGGCAACCGGATTCACCTGAGCCTGAGCAGCGGGCGGCGCATGATGGCGCTGGTGGCGCTGGAAGCCGCCATGCAGTACCTGGCCCCCACCGATTGCATCTGGCACCTGTACACCACGCCCGAGTTCACCAGGCGGGCCAAAGAAGAGCAGTTGATGCACGCGCCAACCGAGGAGGATACGCAGCTTCTGGCGGTTCCGTTTGTGCCGTGGGCAGCCTACTTTCCGGGGCTGCGGCCTCTGCTGGAGCAGACGCCCCGAGAATCCCGTGAGGCGGCAGCCGGGTGGCTGGATAAAGATGAACGGGCGCGCTGCCAGCAGGTGTGGCGGCTGCTGACGCCCCGCCAGCGCGAGGCTCTGCGGGCGTTTGCAGACGGCCTGACCCGCTCACAGGTGGCAGACCAACTGGGGATCGCCATCAGCACGGTGGATGCCCACCGAAACGTGATTTTGCAGCAGTGCCAGGCAGCCTGGGGCGAAGCGGGCGGGCAGGAGGTCAACCTGCGGTTTATTCAACAGCGCTTCAACTTATTTTTAAAAGGTCTGGATTTAGTCTAGCATAAGCCGGTAGATTGGACATCCACAGGAGTGAGGATTAATTCCCATAGAAATGCGA
>DAOQTN010000202.1:0-5614 GCA_035340555.1 Anaerolineaceae bacterium
TGTTGGATGTCAAACTGGTGCTGCAAAAAACCACCCTGGTCTGGGGGGTGATCTGTGTCGCCCTGGCAGCTGTCGGCCTATGGAGCTGGCGCGGCAGGTGGCTGCAGGATTATTGGCGCGCCGTGGCCACCGGCGGCTGGATCACGTTGGGGGTCATTGTCGCAATCCTGTTTGGGGTGGCGGTTGGCTTCAACCAATTGTTTGGCGCCTTTCACACCTTGTTTTTTACCAGCGGGACCTGGGTGTTTGCCTACTCCGATACGCTGATTCGACTATTCCCCATCAAACTCTGGCAGGATGCCTTCATTTTTGTTGGCCTCATCACGGCAGGGCTGGCTCTGGCCGCCGCCCTGGGACTGCCGGCACTCAGGCGACGGAAAAACCAGTCCCGCAAATGCGCCTGACCGGAAATCGTGACCAGCGGCCAACAGGCCAGATCATCAATTAAAACCGGTGGACAAGCTCGAACTGTCCACCGGTTTTTGTTTTGACAAGCGCGCTCAGGGTTTACCAGCGCATTCAGGGTTTACCAGCGTGCTCAGGGTTTTATCAGAGTGTTCAGGGTTTCTTTTTGGCCTGATTGGCCACCGCCTGCATGGCGGCTGCGACATCATCCGGGTTGCCAAGATAGTAGTGGCGGATCGGTTTCATCTGCTCATCCAGTTCATAGACCAGCGGAATGCCCGTGGGAATATTTAAGCCAATGATCTCCTCGTCGGAGACATTGTCCAGATATTTCACCAGGGCGCGCAGGCTGTTGCCATGGGCGACAATCATCACCTTGTGGCCCGATTTAATCGCCGGCACAATGGTTTCAAACCAGTACGGCAGGAAACGTGCCACGGTATCCTTCAGGCATTCGCTCAAGGGCAGATAAATGGGGCCAACGTCCGCGTAGCGGGGATCCTTGCCGGGGTAGCGGGGATCATCAACCGCGAGCGCGGGCGGTGGCACATCGTAACTGCGCCGCCAGAGTTTGACCTGTTCTTCACCAAATTTTTCAGCTGTCTCGGCTTTATTCAGTCCCTGCAGGGCGCCATAATGACGCTCATTGAGCCGCCAGGAACGATAGACCGGAATCCACATCAGATCCATGCCATCCAGGACAAGCCAAAGCGTGCGAATGGCCCGTTTGAGCACTGAAGTGAAGGCCATATCAAACGTAAATCCCGCCTCTTTGAGCAGGACCCCCGCCTGTGTGGCCTCCGCCACCCCCTTCTCCGAGAGATCAACATCGGTCCAGCCCGTGAATCGATTTTCCCGGTTCCAGTCTGATTCGCCATGCCGCAGTAAAACAATTTTATACATCCACTACCTCCAGGATTTAAATTGTAGCGCAAGAGAAGCTCTTGCGCTACAGGGTTGGTTTGATGGGTAACCCGAATTACCGAATGGCAATCGGATTCTCTGCATTCGCAGAAGCATCAAAAATGTGGAACTTGTCCATGTTGAAGGCAACCTGCACCTGTTCACCAATGGTGAAGCGGGTGCGGGGATCAACACGAGCCACATAATTGCTGTTTCCAGACACCAGATAGAGGAAGATTTCATTGCCCATCAATTCGGTGACATCCACGCGGGCTTCAACCGGAGCGGTATGGATACCCGGGGGCAGGAACTGGGGATTGAAAATATCCTCGGGGCGGATGCCGAAAATGACATCCTTGCCGACATAAGACAGGTAAGGCGCAACCCGGGGGGCAGGGATTTCCACGACAAAACCATCCCCTTCCACAAAGAGTTTTTCGCCATCCTTGCGCAGCTTGGCAGAGAAGAAGTTCATCGAGGGTGAACCAATGAAGCCGGCCACAAACTGATTGGCGGGGAAATCATACAGCGTCTGGGGGGTGTCCAGCTGCTGCAAAACGCCCTTGTTCATCACCGCAATGCGGGACGCCATGGTCATGGCTTCGGTTTGATCGTGGGTCACATAAATGAACGTCGTCTGCAGCCGCTGATGCAGCTTGCTGATTTCAGCCCGGGTCTGCACCCGGAGCTTGGCATCCAGGTTCGAGAGCGGTTCATCGAAGAGGAAGACTTTGGGCTCGCGTACGATGGCCCGGCCAACAGCCACACGCTGGCGCTGACCACCGGAGAGTTCGCGGGGTTTTCGTTTGAGCAGATGCTCAATGCCCAGCACACCCGCAGCCTCGAGCACACGGCGGTTGATGTCTTCCTTGGACATCTTGCGGAGTTTCAGGCCAAAGGCCATGTTGTCATACACACTCATGTGGGGATAGAGTGCATAAGACTGGAACACCATGGCGATATCCCGATCTTTGGGGGGCACGTCGTTGACCACGCGATCACCAATCAGGATTTTGCCGGAGGAGGTCTCCTCAAGGCCGGCCAGACAGCGCAGCGCCGTGGTTTTACCGCAGCCGGACGGGCCCACCAGAACCAGGAATTCCTTGTCCTCAATTTCAATATTGAGATCGTTCAGGGCGACAAAGTCCCCAAACTTTTTCCAGACATGATCATAAGTAACGCTAGCCATACAGTCCTCCTTCCAGAACGAATATAGTGATTTGATTATATGCCCCTCCAAAAGAAAAAGCAACCGTTTTCATGATGAGAATTTTTTGCTGGCCGGATATTCAGGTATCTCCGGCCCTCAACGCCCATCCTCCCCCGGAAAATGGCGTTTACGCCGCAGGCAATCGCCACCCGGGGCGCCGGGTTGCAGCCAACCAGTGCCTGTGACGATAGACGGGGCTGGCAGGGGCCAGCCATGATTGGTGAAGCCCGCCAGGCAACCCCGGCCGGCCGGGATCGGTGGAGAAAAACCGACTGCCGCGGGGCTGCCCGAAGCAGGTATAATTAGAGCCATGTCAGATACCCAACAAGTCCTGGCTTTAATCCCAGGTTATAATGAGGAAAAACGGCTTGCCCCCGTCATCGCCGGCGCAGGTCGGCATCTACCGGTGCTGGTGGTTGATGACGGCTCCACCGATAATACCCGGGGGGTGGCCGCAGCAGCCGGGGCACAGGTTGTCCGCCAGGAACCCAACCAGGGCAAAGGGGCCGCCCTGCGGGCCGGGTTCAAGTGGGCGCTGGATCATGATTATGCCGCCGTAATCACCTTGGACGCCGACGGCCAGCATGACCCGGCGGAGATTTCAGGTTTTCTTGAGCTCCAGGCCCGTAGCCAGGCCGACTTGATCATCGGTGCCCGGGACTTCTCAAAAATGCCACCGGTGCGTCGGTGGGCCAACACCACCGGACAAAAATTATTCTCCTGGGCCCTGGGTGAACCGGTGCGGGACAACCAATCCGGCTACCGCTTGATCAGCCGCCAATTGATGGCGGCCGTGCTGGAGAGCACTGAAAGTGGATTTGAATTCGAAGTTGAAATGATTGTGGTCTGTGTCCGACGCGGGATGAAACTGGCCTGGGTGCCCATCCGCACAATTTACGGCGATCAGGGCAGCCACATCAAGCCGCTGCACCATGCCGTCCAGTTCATGCGGGTCATCTGGCAGACCTGGCGCAGTCGTTAGGCAAGGGGTTTGGCCAGCAGCTGGGTGGTGGTGCCGTCGGCTTGCCGCGCGGGTGCGGTTTTTATAACATAACCACAACGCTGCCAAAAAGCCAGCGCCGCTGGATTGTTCACCTGGACGGCAGTCCAGATCTGGTCAATATCTGATCCGGCCAAGTGGGTCTCCAGCCAGGTGATGATCGAACGCCCCAGTCCACGCCCGCGCCAAGGTGCGGCAATCAGTAAAAGGTTAATGAAAGCACTTTGCGCCCGGCCTTCATGATGCAATGGAATGTAATCCAGTACCCCCACCATGATCTCTGAAAGCCAGATGCCACAGTAGATGCCGCCCTGACGGATGGAATACTGCCGATCGGCCGCAACCATCGCAGCAGAGGCCTGCGGCTCGGGACCAAGCGCAAGAAAATCCTCACAGGCCTGATAGACTGCCAGCGCTTGGATGTGTTGGTTTTCCAAAAGTGGTGATAGAATCCATGGCATCAACTGGATTAAACCACATTTTGATCCGGATCACCCCAAAAAACTGAAAGGATTTGCAATGCCCAAGAATCTTTCCTGGCCGAAGCCACCCGAACTGGAAATTGACCTGAAAAAATCCTACACCGCCACGCTGCACACCGACAAAGGCGATATTGTCATCAAACTGCATGCCGACCGCGTGCCCCGGACCGTTAACAATTTTGTGTTCCTGGCCCGCCAGGGATTCTATGATGACACAATTTTTCACCGTGTGATCAATGATTTTATGGCCCAAGGCGGCGATCCCACCGGAACAGGCATGGGCGGTCCAGGGTACAAGTTTTCGGATGAATTTGATCCCAAACTGCGCCATGACAAGCCGGGCGTGTTGTCCATGGCCAATGCCGGGCCCAATACCAACGGTTCGCAGTTTTTTATCACACACGTGCCCACCCCCTGGCTGGATGGCAAGCACAGCGTTTTTGGTCAAGTCATTCAGGGCATGGACGTACTGATGGCGATTCCAGCGCGCGACCCCCAGCGGAGCGGGGCCCCCGCCATCAAGTTGATCTCGGTCACCATCGCTGAAGAATAATCACCCAGGCCCGGATTTCAGGGCAGGCCTTGAGCCCCCCATCAAATCAGCGCCGGGGCGGGTCATATCAATGAATGAGGCGGAGCGTTTTGCTCCGCCTCGTTTGTTCGTGACAATGTAGTGGACAATCACTCAAAACGCAATGCCCGAATGATGTCCAACCTGGCCGCCTGACGAGCCGGCAGGGTGGCTGCCAGCACCCCAAAGATCAACCCCACGGCAAGGCCTGATAAAACCCCGCCCCAGGGGAAGTTGTACGGCAGGACAAACCCACTGACATTCAGTGCCCCCACCAGAACATAGCTGAGCCAGACGCCAGCCAGAATGCCCAAACCGGTACCAAACAGCGCCAGCAAGAGACTCTCGGCCAGAATCATCCGGCGGATCTGTTTCCGGGTGGAGCCCACAGCCCGCAGGACACCAATCTCGCGCGTCCGTTCGATGACATTGATCGCCAGAGTGTTCATCATGGCAATTAATGCTGGAAGTGCCATGGCCGCCATCATCACATACATCATTCCCAGGGCGGCCTGGAATATATTCACCTGGGCCTGGTAGAAGGTTTCCGCCTCCAGCAAGGTAAAGGAGGGAAAATCAACCAGCAGCCCGGACAGGCGGTTAGCCACGGCGGATTTATCCACCCCAGTCACGGCATTGGCCATGATCAACACATCCATGGTGATATTAAAATCCTGTTCCAGGTTGGCCTGCGAGATATAGCCAGTCGTCAGCTTGGCATTGAGATAATCCAACCCCACCCCCACAATCCGATACTGTTTTTCTCCTGTGGGCGTGATGATGGTCAACATATCCCCGACATCTGCCCCTGATGTGGCGGCGAAAATGCCGTTGACAATGATGGCGCGTTCCTGATTCAGCGCAGTATAGGCGGCCGCCTCATCCCCCCGGCTGAATTCCAGGCCGGCAATCTCTGGGTAGACCAGGGGATCAATCCCAATCATCTGCATCGCAGTCCCGTCCACCTGACCACGCTGCGTCTGGGCTCAGGTCAGGTGGACGGGACTGCGATGCAGATGATTGGGATTGATCCCCTGGTCTAC
>DAOQTN010000203.1:0-5599 GCA_035340555.1 Anaerolineaceae bacterium
GGGGTGTGTACTAAAATTTCGGGAAAGGGGGTAAGATAAAGGAGGAGAGGAAGGAGGCGGCAGATGAATGGAGAAGAGATGCGCAAGAGTTGGAGCGGGCAGAGCGAAGAAATCATCAGCGAGATAGCAGAATGGCGGCAAGAACATCCAAAAGCGACATTTCGCGAGATGGAAGCAGAAGTCGATCGCCGGTTGTCGGTATTGCGGGCCAAGATGTTGGGGGAAACAGCGGTGAGCAGTGTGCAGAGTGAGTGGGCGGAGGGCAGCCGGGAGGTGGTGTGTCCGGAATGTGGGCGGCCATTGGAGCGAAAAGGGAAAAAGAAGCGGAAATTACAAACCCAAGGTGGACAGGAAGTCGAGTTGGAGCGGGAATACGGGGTGTGCCCGGCCTGTCGGCGGGGTTTTTTCCCCTCTGGATGAAGAACTGGAATTACTCCCCGGCAGCTTGACACCGCATGGGCATGAATGTCTGGTGCGACTATCGGCCTGGATGCCATTTGAAAAAGCGGTGGAGATCCTGGCGGATATGCAAGGGATCCGGGTCAGCAAGGGGATGAGCCAGCGCTATGCAGAAGCAGCCGGTGCGGCATATGAGCAACTGCAGACGGAAGAAGAGGAGCAGTTGGAGAAAGCCGCCCCCCAGCCCACCGGGGAGCCCGAGAAACTGGAGGTGAGTGCCGATGGAGCCATGGTACCGTTGCTGCATGGGGTCTGGGCGGAAGTCCGCACCGTGGTGATCGGTGACGTGGTGTCGGCGGTGGACTCCCAGGGAGAGCAAGTGGTCCAAGCCCAAAACCTGAGCTATTTTTCCCGCAAGGTGAATGCCGAACGCTTTCAGCGCCTGGCAACCGTGGAAATGCACCGGCGCAGTGTGGAAAATGCCCGGGAAGTGGCTGCTGTCATGGATGGAGCCGAATGGGAACAGGGGTTTATTGACTATCATTGTGAGCAAGCCATTCGGATTCTGGATTTTCCCCACGCAGCCGAGCATGTGAACCTCATCGGCGAAGCCTTGTATGGCGAGCATACCCCGGAAAGCCGCACCTGGCTGAGTGATCGTCTCCACCGCCTGAAATATGAAGGGCCTGACGCACTGCTCCTTGAATTCCGGGAACTCCAACAGGCCCATCCCGAGAAGGAAGCCATTGCCAACAACTTGACCTATCTGGAAAAACGCCGGGCACAGATGCAATATCCCCGATTTCGAGCCCAAGGCTGGCCGATTGGCAGTGGTATCGTGGAGAGTGGCAACCAACTGGTGGTCGAAGCCCGCCTGAAAGGCTCGGGGATGCACTGGGCTGACCAACACGTCAATCCCATGCTGGCCCTCCGGAATGTGATTTGCTCCGGTCGATGGAAGCAGGAATGGCCCAAGATTGAAGCCCGGTTGCGCCAACAGGCCAGTGACCGCAGGACCCATTTACACCGCAGTCGAATGGTTGAATTAGCGGTTGGGCTCATCCCGCCCAAGCCCCTGGAGGACGTTCTCATCCAACAACCCACTGCTGACCACATGACCCAAACGGAGAAGCCCAAAAAGCCAAGAGCCAGCTCCTGGCGCAATTTCAAATTTGGCAAGGCGCTTTATCGACCATCAACTTCCCCGAAAAAATAGTACACACCTATTTATCGCCTTGATCGCGACATCTGGCAGTGGTTGGTTGTATAATACCCGTATCTCTTGCCTCTTATGAAAGGGTGCCTTGTGCCAGACATGATCGACCATGCTGTGATTCGGGCTCGAATCCAGAAAAATTATCCTTGGAATTTTTTGGTCAATACAGTGGAAGAGGCATATTATTCGTTGGGGATGAGTTTTGTTTCATCCGCCATCGTGTTGCCGTTATTTGTCAGCCACTTTACAAGCAGCCCAATAGCCATTGGGCTGGTGGCTTTTCTTGGCTGGGCAGGAGCGCTGCTGCCGCCGTTGTTTGTAGCCAATTGGGTGGAGCGAGCCCCCGTAAAAAAAATCTTCCCGGTGAATGTGGGCTTTTTTGCACAGCTTTTGCCCATGCTTCTACTGGCACCGGTCATTTATTTGTTGTCGGATAACCGTCCTGGGTTGACCCTAGCAGTGTTTTTCCTGCTCTATGCCTGGGCAAATTTCGGTGAAGGCGTGATACTGGTTGGATGGGAGGATATGATTGCAAAAATCATCCCCATTGAAAAACGCGGACGGTTCTTTGGCATTACCAATTTTGTGGGGGGGCTTACCGGCTTATTGGGAGCGCTGGCGGTTACCTGGATGCTTAAAATTCTACCTTTTCCGCTGGCATATATTTTCTGCTTTGGCTCGGCAGGGGCATTATCTTTAATATCCTGGCTCTTTGCGACTCTGACACGCGAGCCGGCCGTCCCAAGTCAAAAGCCTCCCATCTCACAGGTGGCCTATCTGCGTTCACTTCCTGGTGTCCTGCGCCGCGATCGCAATTTTCGGATGTACCTGATCTCGCAGATCATTTTCTCATTAAGCAGCATGGCCACCGGTTTTCTGGCCGTATACAGCGTCCAACATTGGAGCCTGACCGATGCCCAGGCCAGCGGATTTTTGATTGCCATGCAGGCTGGATTGATGATAGCCAATTTGCTGTTGGGATTTTTATCCGATCGTACAGGGCATAAACTGAGCCTGGAGATTTGCTTCGGGTTCAATCTGCTTGCGTTGGTTCTGGCGGTGGTGGCTCGAGGTCCCATCTGGTTCTATCTGATTTTCTTTCTGCGCGGTGTTGTCGATGCTGGACTGGCAATATCGGGTGTAGCCATTGTTTACGAGTTCACCAATGCAGAAAACCGTCCTACCTACCTCGGGTTGGCCAACACCATCCCGGGGCTGCATATGGTGATTGCTCCACTGCTCGGTGGCTGGCTGGCCGGGGCCGCCGGTTATCCGGCGATGTTTGCCATGTCAACCCTTATTGGCGTGGTGAGCTGGGGGTTGCTGCACTACACCGTGCGCGAACCCCGCTTGAAGACCATCTCGCCACCCACGGTGCCGATCAGCTACGCGCGCATTAGCGATAAAGAGGCTTAAGTTTACCTCGTGCCGCAGGTTTCTGGCGGCATAAAAGAGCGGTCCCAGATTGACTGATCTAATTCAAGATCACCCGGCCATCTGGGTCGAAATCACAAAGAATTACCGCTGGAATTTTCTGGTCAACAGCCTGAATGGAGCCAGTTTTTCCTGCGGGATGAGCTTTTTCTCTTCCGCTATAAAAATTACGGGCAGAGGAAGACTGTTGACTCCTTTCAAGTATATGAATTAACCAGTGCGGAAAACCGCCCCACCTATCAGCCTTACCAGCACCATCCCCGGTATTGTCACGGCGGTTGCTTCCCTGATTGGTGGGTGGCTGGCGGGAATACTCAGTTATCCAGCCGTGTTCATTATCTTGGCGGGTATCGGCGTAATAAGTTGGGGACTGCTGCACTTTGCCGTGTGCAAGCCCGACAGGCTTAGATACCAATTGCAGCTGAATAGGTGCTAGAAACTTCCCCCGTGCTCTGACTAGAGAATGTCTGCCCTTACCAGCAGTTGGTAAGCCGGGCAGTAGGCGTGGCGGTAGATCTCGGAATGATATACAACCGGAAGCCAGCTTGCTCAAGCCAACCAGTAAAGATCTGGGTATCTGTTAGGGTAAGGCCGGGCCAGCGCCCTGATTGGCCGGCCTGCACCAACAGTGCCCACCTCGCTTGCAGATCAGTCCGTGAGCCGCGGGTCGGGTGGGTGGCGTTCAGGCAAGCCGCTGCTGGACGGGCCAGTTCACTGGACCGCTCTTTTTTGGGCCGCAGATTCACGCGGCTCAGCACCTCCGCAGGATGGATGATCCCAAACAACGGTTCGGTGCATCCGGTTCAACGGCGTCAAATTCCTGCTGCAGCCGCTGCTCAAAGGCTCCCGGCTGAATCTCCAGCAGATGCCCGGACCCCCAGAACACTCTGGTGGAGCGGCTTGTAGATGTCCTGCGTCGGCATGTGGGGGTGTGCCGGGTGCAATGCTGATCAATCAATGCGACCGGGCCTGCCGGATCGGTCCAAGCGGTAGAGGATGTCATCGCGCTTCTCCACGCAATTGCAGGGCAAACAACAGCAGCGCGGGGCAAAGTAAAACCGCTGAGCCCAGCAGCCCTGCCTGCAGTCCGGCTAACTGTGCTGCCAGTCCAAGCAGCGGCCCACCGGCAATTTGTCCCAGCGCATCAACCTGGCTGCTCATTGAAATGACTGTGGCCCTTACCTGAGAGTCCAGTCGATGGTTGACCCAGGCAGTATATAACGGTGCGTTTACTCGCCGCAACAAACCTATTGTCCAGATTAATGAAATAGAAAAGGCCAGGTTATGGCTTAGCGCAAATCCCAGTAACGCTGCCACCAGCAGTGTGGTTCCACCCCCCATTGCTAATGTCACTTGCCGGGGCTGTGTCCAGCGCTGTTTCTCCACAAAGGCGATGGCCGCCAGACTAAATAACATCCCGACTGCGCTGATGGCTCCGAACCACCCAATTAATGGCAGATCCAGCCAGGTGGGAAATATGAACCGTTCCAATAAAAGCGCTGTGGATAGACGGTCGTAGGCCTCTGAATACAACCCATAAAACAAACCAATTCCCAGGATACCCAGCAGGGCCGGGCGGGTGCGAATCATCCCCAATCCTTGTTGCAAGGTTTGTCTCATACGTTGCCAGCTTGTGCGTTCTTCGGCGGCTGTTGGTGTGAACCCGTCTTCAGGCATTACCAACCAGAGAAAAACGGCCAACAGGATAAATCCAGACCCACCAAGCAGCATGGGCAGGCTTAGCCCACCCCAGTCTGCCAGCACCACCGTCAAAGGAATGGCAACCAGGCTGGTCAGCTGATCCAATCTCGCTGCTGCCAGGAACGTCACAGCAGAGCGCTCTTCACCGATCTCATCACTGATCCAAGCCTCCGATGCGCCACTGGTGAAGGTGTATCCGAGTCCCCAAATTACCTGGGCCAGTAAAATTGTTGCAAAGTAAGTCCAACTGCCATAAATAATGAAACCTGCTCCAAGCAGAAAAAAACCAATAATGATCGATAATCGACGACTTACCAGATCGGCCACCACGCCGGTGGGAATTTCGAAAATAAAAGTTGAGAACTCCAGGACTGTGCCCACCAGTACAAGCTGCAGTGGTTCCAAACGTGCTTCGGTAATCACAAAAAGACTGCTTGCAGTAAAGACCAACGTGTAACACAATGACGCCGCGGCATTGAAGATCAGATACAACCGGCGGGCATCTAATTTTGCGAAGCGGATCCTGGGACGATGCATGCGAATGATTGTATCATCAACATCCAGGTGAGATGTGGCGCCTGACGGGACGGCGGCCGTAAAATATGGTCTTTTTGTGCATTTGTTGCCCTTTCCATTGTGGACAAGCTCACGGTCCGTTCAATCTGAGTATGTCTCATTGGTGATTATTGTTACACCCGCCAGATACCGGGACGTGTTTATCAAGACCGATTTTGCCGGGTTGCCGTGAGGGATGCGTTCTGGCAACACCCCAGGTGACTGTCGCTGTTGGCGGTACGTGATGCCTCAGATTAAAATGTTACTTTAGAAGTATTGTTGCCTCAAATAAGA
>DAOQTN010000204.1:0-5598 GCA_035340555.1 Anaerolineaceae bacterium
TGTCCATCCAGTTTGGGTTCCCATCAACATCTGGTCCCATCCAGGTGCAGGACCAGGCGCGGGACAGGTGCAGGACCAAGTGCAGGACAAGTGCGGGACAGGTGCGGGGCCAGGTGTGGGGCCATGTGTGGGATCAAGCACCCTCAGGGCTCAACCGGGTAACCGGCGCCCAGCCAGGCATTGTAACCGCCCAACAGCGGGGTGACATTTTTGAAGCCTTTATCCAGCAAGAATCGCGCCAGACCGGCGCTTGCATTTTCATTCGCTCAAGTACAGTAGGGAATGATCCACTGGTCGGGGTCAAGCTGGGTGTAGAGCGCTTCCATTTCATTGACCGGCAGATTGATCGCACCGACTGCATGGCTCTGGGCAAAAGAGGCCGCCGAGCGGGTATCCACCAGCACGGCATTGCCCGCTTCCAGTGCGGCCCGGGCCCCCTCCAGGTTCACCCGGGCAATCTCCGGGTAGGGCCAGCTGGGATCGGCTGTGACCAGAACGGCCGGATCGGGCGTGGGAAATTCAGTCACCACCACTTCAATGGTGGCCGAAGGGGCCAGGGTGGGGACACTCAGCCCGGTGGCGGTTGGCTGTTCGGTGGTGAGCAGCGGGGTAAGCGTGGGGTTGGGTGCAGGAGTACTGACAGGCAACGGCCGGTTGACAGCAGCTGTGATGCCCCAAATCAGCAGGGCCAGCCCAACGCCGCCAAGAAGCAGCCAGGGCCAGCCCTTGGATCGGGCTTTGGCTTTGGCGTTGGCTTTGGTGTTGGTGTTGGTGTTGGTGTTGGCTTTGGAATTGGCGTTTCTTACTTGCTGTGCAGTTTTTTGGGCCAAAGAGAGCACCTCCTAATTCTTGATAAGATTTATCAATTTTACACGAATTGGAGGCGAAATGCAAATGATCTTTTCCTGCCGCCAGCTGAGCTTCTCTGGGACCTCGCCCCCCGGCGGCGCCGGCAGGGTGGCTATAACAGGGAAGGCTGCAGCGGAGGGCGGTGGCCGTCAAGGAGGATGAAGGGGGCCGCCCGGCCGGCATTCACACCCAGCGCCCGCAGGGCTTCCAGGCTGCGCAACTGGCCCCGGCGGCGGGCGGCCAGGAGTTTCTCCACACTGCGGGGGCCGATCCCGGGAACGCGCAGCAGTTGGGGCCGCTCGGCGTGGTTGATTTCAACCGGAGCCTGGCTCAAATTGGCCCGGGCCCAGACCACCTTCGGATCCCCGTCCAGGGGGAGCTGACCACTGCCGGTCAGGGGCAAATCCTCCAGATCAAAGCCGTAGTCGCGCAGCAGGAAGGAGGCCTGGTAGAGGCGGAATTCACGCCAGGGGTTTTCCGGTGGCCGGTTTTCCAGCGGCGTGTCGGACACCGGATTGAATCCGGAGAAATAAACCCGCGCCAGGTGGAGCTGGCTGTAGAGGTAGGCCGTGGCTGACAACAGTTCCAGGTCGGTCTCATCAGCCCCGCCGACAACAAACTGGGTCACGAGGGAGGGCCAGCGGCCCCGCCAACCCTGTTGTCCCGGCAGGGTGCGACGGATCTGTTCAGCCCAGCGCAGGGGGCGCAGGAGTTCTTCAAGAAAAACCTTGTGCGGAGCCAGCTGTGCCAGGCGGCGGTCGTTGGGTGCTTCCAGGTTAATTGAAACCCGGTCGGCAAGCTGCATCGCCCGCAACACCTGGTCACGATCGGAGCCGGGCATGATTTTCAGATGCAGATAGCCGCGGTAGTCCTGACGGCTGCGGAGCACTTCTGCCGTGTCAATCAGGCGGTCCTGGGTGCGCACCCCACCCCCGGCCACGCCGGAGGAGAGGAACATGCCGTCAACCGCCCCCGCCCGATGCATCTGCATGAAAGCGCCGGCCATCTCATCCGGCTGCATGGTCGCCCGGCGGAAATCCCGTCCGGCCCGGAAGGGGCAGTAAAAGCAGTCCCGCTCGCAGGCCGAGGTCAGCAGGGTCTTCAAAACCGCCTTGCAGGGCCCACCCGCCGGACGATAAATCATGCCCGGGTCGGTTTCAGAATGGCCGCAAAGCGGGGCATGGGTCCCTTGATCCAGATCGGGCTCAAGATGCATCTGGTCGGTTAACAACTGCAGCTGCTCAATGGAAGTGCTCATACACCCATTATAGAACTAAATTTCTGTTTATTCAAGCCCCCAAATGCCCGAATTTTCAGTCCCCACCTGCTCTCAGGCAAACCTGAGGCAGCTTGCCCGGCCATCCCTACCGGCCGCCCCTGTGGCTTCAGCAGGGCTGCATCCGGGCCCCACCCCAATCCCCACGGTAAATGTGGATGGCTGCGAGTGACCTCAAGGGCAGTGGTCAGTCCCCATTCCCGGCGGTCCCCAAAACCATCATTTCCCGGGTTGGGGTTATTGATTGACCTGGCAACAGGAGCGTGTCTTTAACCTTAAAAACGAAGAAACATCTCACAATGTCACCACATCCCCTGGAGCTTCAGTGCCCCAGAAAGGTGAATGGACCCACCTGAAGCTGACCGGGCAGCCCTTCTCCAGGTGACGGGCGGCGCAGTTCGATCAGGTTCAGCACGGTATAGCCGCGCTGCTGTAAAAAACGGATCATGGGGGTGTTGTTGGGATCCACCCAGTTGTAAGGCGTGTCACCCCCCAGGGACCGGGCCAGGTCCTCCGCGGCCGAATACAGCGCCGAGCCAATCCCCTGCCGGCGGTATTCCGGCAGCACAAACAGCGATTCCGTCCAGACCACATCCCCATCCACCCGGCAGACCAGGTATCCGGCCAAACCGCCGGATTCAGCCTCCGCGACATAAATGGGAAATTGTTTTTCCAGATATTCAGCCAGTTCGGCCTGGGCGGCTGCCAGATCGGCCGCACCTGCCCCGCCGCGCAGTGCCGCCAGTGCTTCCCGGAATGCACGCACCAGGCAGATCAGCGCTGTCTCATCGTTGGGTTGTGCCAGACGAACGCTCACGAAAACCTCCTTCGCCCCACGGTGGGGACCCATCGGTCAATCCTGGGGGGGACAGATGACCTGCCCGGTCTGTTCATAGTGCGCCAAGGCCGGCAGGTATTTTGCCACCATGTCCCCCAGCCAGTGGGGTTGAAAACGGGCCACCCAGTTGATCTTCCAAAGCAGACGGCCCATCTGACAGGGTTCAATCGGGTCCGCCGGCCAGGGCAGATCGGCCGTATAGCCGCGCTGGAATGCCTGCAGCAAGGGGGGGTAGCGGGTATCGCCCACCGTTTCGAGCAGGTCAAGCATCGCCATGGCAATATCATGCGCCCGAAAGCCCCAGACGGTGTCTTCAAAATCGATCGGGTACAGCCGGCCCCGGTGGAGTTTGATATTGTCGTGCCACAAATCGCAGTGGATGATCCGCAAATCAGCGCGGTCCATGGCAGCGTAGGCCGCCGCCACGTGTTGATCCAGGCGCTGCAGTTGGGCAAAATGGTCGGCCGGCAGCCGGGCGGCCGCCAGCGATCCGGCCCCACTGATTTTGTTTTCCTCACCGCGCGAAAGCCAGTGCTCAAAGCGCCGGGTGGTGAATCCGGCCGGCGGCTGCCAGGCAGCACCGTGCTGGTGGAGTGCAGCGAACAGATGACCCATTTTCTCCAGGTTTGGCGCGGTCAGGTAATGCCCCAACAACCGCCCGGGAGACCAGCGCATCAAGGTGGCATTCCAGGCGTCCGGAATGCCGGGCAGGTGCATCGGCAGCACCAGCGCACCCGACCTTGCCGGTAAAATCCCGGGCACACCGATCGCGGTCTGACAATCCAGGGCGTTCACCCACAACGCCTCAGATTGCAAATCATCCAGCGTACGCCAGCCGGGCGAGGCCAGCCGGAGCATGAACCGTTCACCTGTGGCCGTGGCCACCCGGTAGAGCAGGTTGGTGGCAAAGCCGTGGTAGACAATCTGCGGATCTTTGAGATCGTATTGGCCGATTGCCACCGCAGCAAGCTGCCGCAGTCGTCTCAGTTTTCCGGTATCATTCAGTTCAGCGTAGGGTTTCATGCTGTGTTTACTTTCTGATCGCCAGCGTTTATTAACTTATTTACAAAGAGAGGATTGTCAACGGGCTGGCGCTACAGTGCGCTCTGCCGGCAGCGGAAGGATCAGCAGGCAACCGGCGATTGAACCCCGGTGCAATTTAGAATTCAAAGCAGTTCCAATGCCGAAACGTGCCCATTCACCGCCGCCGCTGGCTGCCAGAGTCGGGCGTACACCTGTGCCAGCGTCTCCACAGCTGATTCAACAAAGGTGTCGACCTGGGCCTGGGATAGATAGACAAACGGCCGCACCAGCATGGTGCGAATCTCGTCATCATCCGAGCGGTACCAATCCTGGATGTAGGTGAGCTGCTGGCGCACCGCCTGGGGCGGCAGGAAGGGCAGATCGTCACGCTCATAGCGGCAGTGCACAAAGGTCTGCCAGAAGAGCGACTCCGGGTGCGCCCGCACATGGGCGTGGTCCAGCCCGTACCAGTCGCCCTTGATTTCGCTCCAAAAAGCGGCATCGTCGGCAAAATCGGTCCGCCACCGCTGCCAGGCGGGCAGGCCAATCTGCAGCCGCCACAGATTGTCGGTGATCAAGTGGAAAAAATATCCCAACCGGATGGAGAGCAGTTCGGCAGCCGGGTTTGCGCCGTGCAGCGGCAGCAGGTGTTCGCGGTAAAAGCGCAAATCTTCGCTGCGGTATTGGGGGTGATCGATTTGAAAGTGGGTGACCCTGGGCGGCGGCTCAAAATGCTCCCACTTTTCATCGGGAATGCCCGAATCGGGGGCAATATTGCCCAGGGCAAAGGCGGGGGCACTCAGCCCGGGGAGACTGTTGAGCAGCTGCCCGGCGATACGGAGATGGACGATCCAGGTTGCCATGATGGTACAATCCTTCAGGCGTTGGGGCTGGTGGCCAGCTGCGCCTGGCTGATTTCCCGGATAAAGGCCGAGACACGCCTGTCATCCCCGGCCGGATAGGTGTAACCAAAGTGTGCCGCCACGGCCTGGGCCGTCCGGCGGAAGAGCTCGTCCTGGGCAAACAGCGCCTGCCAGATGTGGGCGGGGTCGGCATCGGCGTAAGTCTGTTCCAGCAGGGCCCAGAGTTCCGGTTCGAGATGGGATCGCAGGTACTTGCCACCCTTGCCGGGGGCGACCTGAAATCCGGTGCGCATGCCAAAATACCAGGTGAGCATCTTGAACAATTCGGTGCGCAAATAATCATCCAGAATCAGGTGGGCATGGGTTAGTTCACCGCGCCAGAGTGCCTTTGTTACATAAGGGTTCAGCCACCAGAATTCGTTGCAGCAGTCATCATAGTCTTTGCCGGTGGGTGGCGTGGGCAGATACCCCCGATCGCTGGCGGGTGGCAGCGGGCCAATGCACTGATCCTTGTCCAGCAGTACCATTGTCTGGCTGTCCTGCAGCAGCCGGGGCAGGTCCGTCAGCGGGGCGAAGGTCAGGTCCAACCGGTTGCCGTCTTCAAACTGCATCAGGTAGGTGTAGCTGGCGCGCGGCGGCGGTGGTGGGCTCATGTCATCCGGGGTTTGCAGGATCATCAACTCGCCAAACGCCAGCGGCACAATCGGATTGCGCCGGTAGGGGGTCATGTCGGTGAAAAAGTAGACCAC
>DAOQTN010000205.1:0-5550 GCA_035340555.1 Anaerolineaceae bacterium
CTGACCTCTGCGAACGACCGATACGGCCAAATTCGCATCCTGACTGTGATGCTTTTGCTGCCACTGCTGCTGCCCCTGCTCCCGGCCTGTACGCCCCAGGCTGAAAAACCGGTCGTGGTGATTTATGTTTCAGTTGATCAGGTCTACGCCGAGCCCATCCTCAAACGCTTCGAGGAACAAACCGGCATCCGGGTCCTGGCTGTTTATGATGTTGAGGCCAGTAAAACGACCGGATTGGTCAACCGTCTGATCGCCGAACAAGGGCAACCACAAGCTGATGTCTTCTGGTCGGGCGAATTTGTGCAAACGCTGCTGCTGCAGCAAGAGGGTGTTCTGACGCCCTACGCTTCCCCGGAAAGCACCTCCCTGCCGGACCATCTGGTTGATCCGAACCATTATTGGACCGCCTTTGGCGGCCGGGCCCGGGTGATTCTGATTAACACCGATCGCATTCTGCTGTCGGAGGCCCCCCGCGGCCTGGCGGATTTTCTGGATCCCCGTTGGCAGCCCGAACGGATCGGTCTGGCCAACCCCCTTTTTGGAACCACCTGCACGCATGCGGCCGCGCTTTACGCCATCCAGGGCCCCGCGGTTGCCCGCCAATTTTTTGCCGATCTGGCCGGGCGCGGCGTGCGTATCCTGGATGGCAATTCGGTTGTGCGCGACATGGTTGCCGCGGGCCAGCTGGATTTTGGCTTGACAGACACCGATGACGCCTGCGGCGCGCTGGCCAACGGCGCTCCCGTGGCCATCATCTATCCCGATCAGGACAGCACCGGTACGCTGGTTATTCCCAACACCGTTGCCTTGATTGCCGGCGGACCCCACCCCCAGGAAGGGCGGCTCCTGATTGATTACCTGCTGTCGCCTAGTGTCGAAGCCGCCCTGATATCCTCCGGCTGGTTCCAGATTCCGACCCGAACTGAGGCAACCGCCCCTGCAGTGGGAACTGGCTGTCTCGACAGTCTGCCGCAAAGGATGATCACTGTCCCCTTGGCGGACATCTACCATCAACTTGAAGCAGCCAAGTCTGATTTGACCGAAATCTATCTGCGATAATGCCTGGCCAACCGCGGCGTCCGGGATTTCAGTTTCTCTGGGTGCTTGCAGCCATCGTCATCTGCGTGGGTCCAGTGGCGCTTCTGCTGCTGGCAGCCCTCCGGGGTGTCATTCAACATCCCGACTGGCTGCTGCTGGTCTGGCCCAGCGAACGACGCGCCCGTCTGCTGTGGAATTCCCTGAGCCTGTCAGGCAGCGTTGCCGTTGTGGGTATGTTGACCGGTTTGCCGGCCGGACTGGCCATCTGGCGGTTGCCCACCAGGATAAAACGGGTGCTGCAGTGGCTTGTGCTGATTTTCGTGCCCCTGCCCCCTTATATCCATGCCCTGGTCTGGCTGGCCGCGGCACAGGGCATCAACACCGTGCTGCTGCCCCTGGGATTGCCACCAATCAGCCTGCAGGGGTGGGGAGGGACGTTCTGGATCCAATGGATGGCCCTGCTGCCGTTGGCGGTGGGGATAACCCTGCTTGCCCTGCAGACAGTTGACCCGGCCACCATTGAGGTCGGGCAATTGCTGGCGCCAGGGTTTTCCGTGCTGGGAAGAATAGTGCTGCCATCCAGCGCCCCCCTGCTGCTGTCGGGAACCGGATTTTTGTTCCTGTTGACACTAATTGACCATTCCGTGCCGGGTTTATTGGGGTTGAACACCTACGCGCTGGATATTTTTGCCGAGTTCTCCGCCACCAATCAACCCGCCCGGGCCTTTCTATTGGCAGTTCCCGGACTGGTCGTCAGCCTGTTGGTGCTGCTGGGCGTCCAATCCGGCATCAGGCGGATCGCCCAACCCGGCGCCCAACCCGGAGCCGGATCCGGCTCCCAATCCGGCAATTGGAGCCGGCGTTCCATCCTGCATTTTCCCTTGCCAGGCTGGTTCCTGGTGCTGGAACAGCTTGCCGTTGCCCTGGTAACGCTGCAAATCATCGTTCCGCTGGCAACCCTGGTTGGTGAAGTGGGATCAGTTGACCGGTTCAAACAATCCCTCTTCGCCGCCCGCAGCGAAATCAATTACACACTGTGGCTGTCTCTGGCCGCGGCCCTCCTGTGCTTGATCCTGGGATGGTTGACCGGGTCCGGTCTCTCACAATCCCGGCGTCAGTCGGCTGTGGTATGGTGGCTGGTGACCCTGCCGCTGGCCGTGCCCGCCCCATTGATCGGCATTGCCCTGATCATGGCAATCAATCACCCACCGTGGAGCCTGGTGTATGCCAGCGCTGCCATGCCGGTTCTGGCGGCGGTCAGTCGGTTTTTACCTTTTGCCACCATCCTGATGGCGGCGCAGATCAACCGGACCGATCCGTTATTGCTGGATGCTGCCCAAATTGCCTGCGCCAATCCCATCCGCCGGCTGGTGAAAATTCAGCTGCCGCTACTGGCGCCCGGTTTCCTGGCGGCCGCCATTCTGATATTCTCACTCACCCTCAGCGAATTGGGTGCCACATTGCTGGTCATCCCTCCTGGCCGAGCCACTTTAACGCTGCGGATTTATAATTATCTTCACTACGGCGCTTCCGCCGAGGTGGCCGGCCTGGGCCTGATGCTGGTCGGCGTGTTGGTGCTGGCGTTTCTTCTGCTCGTCTTGGGCTATTCCCTATGGTTGCGTCTCCGGAGAGTTGAATAATGCTTCTTCTGGACAATGTCTCCAAATGTTATGAGCCGAGCGCAGCCCGGGCGATGGATGCAGCCCGGGCCGTGGATACAGTCAGTTTCAGTCTGCCGGACCAGACCTGCCTGGTCATCTCGGGACACTCCGGCAGCGGCAAAACAACGCTGCTGCGCCTCATTGCCGGGCTTGAAGTCCCCGACACCGGCCGGATCCTGTTTAATGACCGAATTGCCAGCACACCCGGCTGGGTCCTGCCGCCCCACCAGCGCCAGGTCGGATTCCTGTTTCAAACACCGGTTTTATGGCCCCATCTGAGTGTGTACCAGAACATCAGCTTTGGGTTGGGTGATTGGGATCGCCGCACCGCCAGACAGCGGATGGATGAAATCCTGGAGCAAACCAAACTAACCGCGTTGGCAGGACGCCATCCCCATCAACTATCCGGGGGCGAAGCCCGGCGGGTCTCCCTGGCACGGGCGCTGGCGCCAAAACCGGCCTGCCTCCTGCTGGATGAACCGTTAACCCATCTGGATCCCGATCTCAAGGCCGAAATGCTTACACTCATCCTGGAAACGACCCGCAGTGTTGGCGCCAGCCTGATTTATGTCACCCACGATGCCACCGAAGGCCAGCTGGTATCCAATTGGACGGGCTGCATGTCTCACGGCAGGCTGACGCTGCAACCATTTCCCGATCCGAGGCCGGCATGAATTCCACCCTCAAAGGTCTCTCGCCGCTTTTCTCAATTTTCCTTGTTGTCGCCCTGGTGATTGGGGGTGCCATCTGGATTGAAAGTGTACGGGCCGGGCAGGCCCGCCAGGAGGGGTATCAGATCATCCGGCCGCCCCACGAAGTCCATGCACTGGCCATCCAGGAGGACACCCTTTGGGCGGGTGGTCAGGATGGCGTGGTGGGCATCCGCCTTGGCACCGGCGAGGTCTTCACCACTCTGGCCTGCGATCAAAGTCTGGATTTTACCCGGGCGCTGTTGGTGACCCCCGATGGGACCCTCTGGATTGGCCATATTGATGGGTTAAGTCAGTATACCCCAACCGGCTGCCGTACCCTAACACAATCCGACGGGCTGCCGGACAGTCGGGTGAATGCCCTCTATCTGGACCGATCCGGCCGACTCTGGGTGGGGACCTGGGGTGGTGCGGCCGTACTGACCGGCAATGGTTGGGAGGTGCTTACCAAGGCGGATGGGCTTGCTGACGACATGGTCAATGTCATCTACCAGGATCACTTGGGAGGGATGTGGTTTGGATCGGCCGTCAGCCCGCGCGGCGGTTTGACTTGGTGCTGGCAGGGACAGTGCCGCATTTATAACACTGATTCGGGCTTGATTCACAACCAAATCAGTGCAATAATGGAGGATGGAAATCAGAATATTTGGGTAGGTGCTGGTTTCTTCGATCGCGGCGGTGCAAACCGCCTGGTTTTTCAGCAAACCGAATGGATAATTGAACAGAGTCTCTCCCGCAGGGATGGGCTGGCCGGTGAAAAAGTTCGCTCCATCTATGAAGACCAACAGCACAACATCTGGTTTGGTTCAGAGTACGACGGACTGGCCCGCTATGACGGCCGCCAATTTCGAATTTTAACAACGGCAGATGGGCTGGCGGATCAGGAAGTCAAGGTTATCCTGCAGGACCCGGCAGGCAATTTGTGGCTGGGTGGGCGGGACGGTCTGACCTGGATCAAACCGGATGCCCTGTATTTACTGGAGAAAGATAGCAGATAAAAGATAGCAGATAAAGGAAGCCGGCAGCAGAAACGGGTCCGGATACCGGTAGCAAAACCAAACGCGGCCACAGGCAACTGAAGCAGGCAAGGAAAGCGAACAAAACAAGCAGACAACTGAAGCCGGCAACGAAAGCGAACAAAACAAGCCGGCAACAGAAACCGACAAAACAGCAGTCTATGAAAGCAAGGAGGCGGTATGAACTTTAGGCAAGCAGAAGAAACTGCCGCTCAACTGCGACAGCAACTGGCCGTCAACCAGATTACGCCCGCAGAATTCTTCCAGCAAATCGCCACACTCCGGCTGCAGGATGCTCGCGGCGTCTGGTGGCAAATCAACCCGGCGGCAGTCGGCTGGCTGCGCTGGGATGGCACGACCTGGAACAGTGCCGTGCCCACCGATCTGCCCGGGCAACCCTCCGGCAGCCCCGGCAGCCCCGCCACTCTCACCGCCACCCCGGCCTCCGCTGTACCGGTTTCTGCTGTGCAGGCCACCCCGGTGCCAACCGGGCCAGTTCAGGGAACAACAGTTGCATCAGGGCCGCAAAAAATACCGCAGACCTTGTTTCAGTTTTTGGGATATTACCTGCGCTCGGCGATAAAACATCTGCCAGGCATATTTTTTGCGGCGCTCATCCAGGGTGGCATCGTCTGGCTGCTGCATTCCATCGTGATGATCTTTATCAACGATGGTTTTGGTCGCAGCGGCAATCCCCTGACCGACTCCCTGATGGCGCTGCCCAGGGAGCTGTTTGTCGCCGGGACCATGTTCTGGGTGCTGCTGGGTATCCTCTATGGTGAAATCAAGAACAAAACGCTGGGGAAAAAACTGTCGGCATTGTTTCACTTATCCCAGTATGTCAAAAACGCAACCGGCGCCGCCGGGAAGCGGGGCATTCCGGGGGTCTGGCTGGGGGCCTGCCTGGCCATGGGCCTAATGGCCATCTTTAACAACCTGCTACTCGGGATAGAGATGGCAGTCTTTGCCGTAGGTTCGCTGATTGATCCCCGCGACATCCTCCGCTTCATCCTGCAACTGAGCTGGTCGGACTTACAGCGGTTGTTCAGCGGTAAAAAGCCCCGGCAGGACCTTTCACCAGCCTGGCAGAACACCATTCTGTCTGGATTGTCCATCGGCTTCCTG
>DAOQTN010000206.1:0-5523 GCA_035340555.1 Anaerolineaceae bacterium
AACCGGATAAAGTCTTTAAGAATCAGAATGGCAAGCACCAGGTAAGTCAGGTCCGTCAATGTCCATGGCAGCAGTTCGTCATTGCGCTTGTTCAGATAACTGAGTTCACCCACGAACCCCCTATGGCCCTTTGGTTCCCTATTATTTTCGGGCGTCTTTTCCCAGAAAAACCCAGGAAAATAATCATCATATCAGATGGCTGCTTGTATAATTATTGCAGGGTAATCTTGATCCCAACCGGATTTACAGGATTCTTTTGAATATCGTCGCAAATCAGATGTCGTTACGGGCTTTGCCGTATCCATGTTGTCAGGCCGTGCCTGAATCCAGTCGACCTCGAAAGGAATTTTCCACAATGGACATCCCCCGAATATTCAACATTACTGAGAGCGCCCACCGCATCCACAATCCGATCACGCCCGACAAGCTCGCCACGCTTGGGGCGGCACTGCGTTTGAAGCCGGGTGACCGGGTGCTCGACCTCGGCAGTGGTTCGGGGGAGATGCTGTGCACCTGGGCCCGTGATCATGGCATCACCGGCATCGGCATCGACCTGAGCCAGTTGTTCAGCGGGCAAGCCCAACGCCGTGCCGAAGAGCTGGGCGTTGCCCAGCAGGTCAAATTCATCCACGGCGATGCCGCTGGTTACGTCTCTGACGAGAAGGTCAATGTGGTTGCCTGTGTTGGTGCCACCTGGATCGGCGGGGGCGTTGCCGGGACGATCGCACTTCTGGCGCAGAGCCTGTGCCCTGGAGGAATCATTCTTATCGGCGAACCCTACTGGCGGCAGTTGCCGCCGACGGAAGAGATTGCCCGGGGCTGTCTTGCCAGCTCAATCTCCGAATTTCTCCTGCTTCCAGAACTTCTCGCGTCCTTCCGCCACCTGGACTGTGACGTGGTTGAAATGGTTCTGGCCGACCAGGATGGCTGGGACCGGTACGAGGCAGCCAAGTGGCTCACCATGCGCCGCTGGCTTGAAGCCAATCCTGACGACGAGTTGGCAAAAGAGGTTCGAGACCGATTGACCTCGGAACCCGAGCGCTACACCACCACCACGCGTGAATACCTGGGTTGGGGGGTGTTTGCGTTGATGCCGCGATAATGCCATGGCCTCACCGCAGATTTGATGGCGGCTGTGCTGTTTGTCCGTGGACAGCCCGCCTAGTTCTGATGGCGTCCGACTTGATTTCTGATGGTCCAGTTTTTCCTGGCAATCCACGGAAGACCCGGTCTCAAGCAGACCTGGCCAGCCGCTCGAACCGACCCCGCCAAGTGGTATGACTTAATTCGGATTTTGATTGCGGTGGTCATTGGGAAGGACATGGTGTTGCGATTTTCGAAGTGGTTTCCCCCGTTTGTTTGCATCCTGCTGGCACTATTGTCGGTATCCTGCAGCGCGCTCGGCATTAATCTCACGCCAACAGCCACTCCCACAATGACGCCATCGGCAACCCCAACCTGGACCCCAACAGCAACCCCAACAGCAACCCCCACAGCGACACCCACGGCGACACCCACGCCCACGCCTACAAATCCCCCTCTGCCTGTGGGGGCAATCCTGGCCTATATAAATTTAGCCTCCGGGCGAGGCGATCTTTACACCGTTGATATCGACTACGGGACCCAAGTCCGACTCGATCCCAAAGGCTACAATGTCATCCATTTCAGCTGGTCACCTGACGGGCAACAAATTGTGGTTCAAGCAACGGTTGGGTCATTCAACGAAGTGCTTACCATTGGTTGGGATGGCCTGAGTAAACCCCAGCGGATTTTGACTGATGCGGCTGATGTGGACTTTGGCGACTGAAGATTTGTTCACGCATGGGCGGGTTTTGCGATTACAATTGGGGCATGACTCTGGAGGATTGATGATGAGTGTAATGATTGATCAAGAGTATCTGCGTCAGAATCAATACCACACCGGTGACAACCTGGATGCCCGCATCCTGATTCATCGTCGTTTCGGTACCAATACCTATGGCTGGTTTCGCTGGGTATACGATCATTTGACAATTGAGCCTGGGGCGCATTTATTGGATATTGGCTGCGGCACAGCGGCCTTCTGGCACGAAAATCACACCCGGCTCCCGGCGGATGTTTCTGTGACCCTGTCGGATCTATCATTTGGCATGGTGCAGCAATCCCGCTTGGCGCTGACCCCGAAGCTGGAGGCCACATTTTTGACGGCGGATGCCCAATACCTGCCCTTCCCCTCGGGCTGCATGCAGGGTGTGCTGGCCAACCATATGCTCTATCATGTGCCCGACATTGCCCGGGGTGTGGCTGAACTGCAGCGGGTCCTGGCCCCCGGCGGCTGGCTGTGCGCGGCCACCAACGGGTTTGATCACCTGGCCGAATTGTACGCCCTGGTGGAGGAATTCCTGCCAGGATATCGGACGACCGGTAACAGCGCTGCCCGCTTTGGGTTGCAAAATGGGGTTGATTATCTGGGCCCTGTTTTTGGCCAGGTCGAAACTCATTATTATGAAGGCGATTTATGGATTACCGAGGCCCAACCTCTGGTGGCCTATATTAAATCGATGTGGCAAACCGAAGCACTGGATGCGGCAATGGCGGCGGAAATGCAGCGCTCTTTTGAGAGCCGCATCCGACAGTCCGGCGGGATTGCCATCCACAAATCCACGGGCATATTTCTGGCCCGACGGTAACGAAGGGGCTGGCTGCCGATGCGTCGTTTGAAGCCTGCCTGGATGATGCTGGTGGCCATCCTGATCGTATTCGGCTTGGCTGTCTGCTCACCCTTCCGGAATTTCAAACAGACCGCCCGGCTGCTGCCAGCCCGTCTGCCTGCCGATCCCCAGGCGGCTTATACCCTGTTGCAGAACTTGATTCATTCCCAACCAGGCAGGAAGGACTTGCGTCTGCGTCTGGCCCGGGTGGAAGCGCGGCTCAATCAAATGACCGCCGCCGTGGCTGATTTTGAAGCCTCAGCGGACCTCTTGCTGGTTGAAGACCGGCTGAAGCTTCTCGAACTTTACCGGGCCATGTCGGAGATGGATACCGCCCGATCAATGGCCCGGGATCTGGCCAATTGGCCCGGACTGCAGCCAGGCCAATTTGAACGCCTGATCCGGCTGCAGTGGCAGATGGGGGACTGGTCGGGGGCGCGGTATTCGGCGGCCAGCTGGATCCTGATGGATCCCGAAAATTCCGCTGCCTGGCGGATGGCGGCCTTGGCGGCGGTTCCCTTTGAGCCGCCGGTGGCCCTGGATCAGATGGCGCGGGCAGCCGCCCTGAGCGGATCACCTGCCGATCAGTCCTTTCAGACCGACCTGGCAGCCGCACTGGCCGCTGCCGACCCGGCCGCCCGGCAGCTGGCCATCGGGCGGGCGCTGGGCATTCAGGGCGAATGGCTGCTGGCCCGTCAGGTGTTTGAAACGGCTGCCGGTAATTCCCCGTTGATTGCGGAAGCCTGGGCTTTGCTGGGCCAGGCTCAAATGCAGTTGGGAGAAGACGCGCTGGCGGCACTCTCCCAGGCGGTGGAGTTGGATCCCGATTCGCCCATGGTTTTGCTCGCGCTGGCTGATTATTGGCTGGCTCAACGACAGCCGCAAGCCGCCCTTGTTTATCTTGAACAAGCCGCGGCCGCCCACCCGGAGCAGGGGATCTGGCAGGTCCGCATCGGGCAGGCGCTGACCGCCCAGGGGGACCTGATTGGCGCGCTGGCGCGCTACCAACAGGCGGCGGAACTGGAGCCTGACAACGTCAGTTACTGGAGCGAACTGGCGGTGTTCAGCGCGGTCAATGGCATGAATCTGGACACGGTGGGATTGAATGCCGCCCGCCGGGCTCTGCTGCTGCAACCTGACGATCCCGCCACCTTGGATTTGATGGGCTGGACCCTGGCCATTGCGGGGGAGGCGGTCAGCGCGGAATCCTTCCTGCGCCGTGCCGTGGCGGCTGATCCGGCGTATGCATTGGCGCATTTACACCTGGCGCAGTTGTTGATCACCGGGCAGCGCTTTTCGGAAGCCCGCGCCGAACTGCGCATAGCCATTGAACTGGACGGGCCTGGTGTGGTGGGTCAGGCTGCCGAACGCCTCCTGGCGGATTACTGGAAATAAAACCATGAAAATATACCTGGATTGGGTGGGCTGCCGCCTGAACGAAAGTGAGATTGAGCGCATGGCCGCACAATTTGTCGCAGCCGGGCACGTGCTGGTGGATAATCCGGCAGAGGCGGACCGGGTGGTGATCAACACCTGTGCGGTGACCGGTGAGGCGGCTTCGGATTCGCGGGGTAAAATTCGCCACGCCGCCCGCGCGGGCCATGCGGAAATCGCCGTTACCGGCTGCTGGGTGACCATGCAACCGGCTGCCGCCGCCCAGCTGCCGGGGGTGCAGTGGACCATCGGCAATCCGGAAAAAGAGGGGTTGGTTGCGGCAGTGCTTGACCGGGATCCGGCAGAATTTGAGCTGCAACCGCTGGAACGCCATCCCCTTCCCGGGGCCCGCTTTCGCACCCGGGCGTTCATCAAGGCCCAGGATGGTTGTGATAATTTCTGCACATTTTGCATCACCCGGGTGCTGCGCGGCCGAGGACGCAGCCAGCCCCTGAAGGCCATCATTGCTGACATCCAGGCGTCCCGGCGCAGCGGCGCCCAGGAACTGGTGCTGACGGGTGTGCATCTGGGATCCTGGGGCCGGGATTTGAACCCACCTCAGACGCTCGCAGATCTGGTCCGGCAGGTTCTGGTCGCCACGGATGCCCCCCGGCTGCGGCTTTCCTCAGTGGAGCCCTGGGATCTGGGCCCGGATTTCTGGCAGCTCTGGCGGGATCCCCGCCTATGTCAGCACCTTCATCTTCCACTGCAGTCCGGCTGTGGTACCACCCTGCGCCGCATGGCCCGCAAGGTCACCCCCGACTCGTTTGCGGCTCTGGTTCAGGCCGCCCGGGCCAGCGCCCCCGACATCGCCATTACCACGGATGTGATTGTGGGCTTCCCGGGCGAGACTGACGCTGAATTTGCCGAAAGCCTGGCCTTCATCCAGGAAATCGAATTTGCCGGGGGGCACGTCTTTACGTTCTCACCGCGCCCGGGGACGCCCGCCGCACAGCTGCCCGAGCTCCCGGCACTGAGCGTTCGAAAGCAGCGCAACGCCCAACTGCGCGCCGTATTTGCCGCGGCGGCCCAGCGGTATCACCGCCGCTTTATCGGCCAGGTGCTCCCGGTTCTCTGGGAAAGCACTGATTCACTGGGACCGCAAGGCTGGCATCTGCACGGGCTGACAAGCAACAACCTGCGGGTGAGCGCTTTTTCTCCCGCACGGCTCTGGAATCAAATCAGTGCCGTACGGCTGGAGGCACTGACTGACGACGGGTTGTCTGGCACAATTTTGTAACCTGAGCAGTGGCGCTGGTTCTTTGAATGATTTGGCCGGATAACCGGGCTATTCCATTACCAGAGGTAAGTCCCGGTGCTTTTACCCGCCAGGCTTACTCAAAGCGCAGCTTCCAAACGCCGATTGCAAAGAAGATGGCGGCAAAGCCCAGCAGGACTC
>DAOQTN010000207.1:0-5517 GCA_035340555.1 Anaerolineaceae bacterium
CGGGGGTGGGCGCCGGCATCGGCAGGGGGGCGCTTTCCAGCGGCACAGCAATATACTCCACCCGCTGGCGGCAGGTGCGGTTCAACAGTTCCACCGCTTCAGCCTGCCGGTGGCAGGGCGAACCGATCATCAACGTCGCATTGCGCAGGCCCAAAAATCCGCCCACACTGGGCAGCCGGGTTACAGAAAAACCGGCATCAATCAGGGCATTCTGGGCCGCTTCAGTATCCTGTGACTGCACCACCGCGATCAACAAGCGGTTGCAATCACTGACAGCGGAATCAGCCTTGCTCATTTTTCACCTCCTGATAGGGTTACCCGGTGCGGGTCCGGCCCGCTCACGGTCAGGGTTTGCCCACGGGCAAATGTTACAACACTGTCTGCGGATTTTAATGTAATCCTCATTCCCCGATATTGTACCGTAATTGGCATGGAAAAACCTATCGAATTTTGTAAAATCACCTGCCCGGGAGCCAGGTGAAGCAGTCCCGCGGTTTGCAGGAACAACCCCACCGGCGGCAGGCCGCGCAGGCGGTTGGTTTCCCCCAACGGCTCGCCCGTCTCGGCATGCAGCAGTCCCCGGAAACCATGGGTCTGACGCAGGGCGGCAACCGCCCCATTCAACAGCCGGGTGGTCAGATCCGCCGCCTCGACCCGATAGCCATAGCGCAGCAGCCCCTCCCCCAGCAGTTGATTCCAGATCATTGAAACGCAGGCCAGTTCAACCGGATCCGCCGGGCGGTTGACCGGCGGGCAGACCGGCAGGCCCCATGGCTGCAGATAGCGGCCCTGCAAGGCTTTTTTGAGCATCACTTTCGCCCGCTCTGGACTGGGAATGCCGGCCCAAAGCGGCAGCAACAGACTGAGATCTTCCTGCTGGTAATCCGGCGTCCGCAGCACACCGCAGATGTCCTCCGGGAGGCCGCGCACTTCAATCGTCTCAACCGTCGTGAACAATGTCTGGCTGACGGCCCGGCCGCAGCCAGGCAGCCAGTCCAACTGACGGGCGGTAAATTCCTCGCTTACCCGGCCGCGCGCCCCCATGCCGCGCAGGGTGATGACCACATCCCGGGCTGGTTCATCACCAATTTTTAGACAGACCACCAACCGCTGCGGGGAACGCAGTTTGCGGCGAATGCGGTGCACACCGGGACCATTAAAGCGCAACAGTTCCTGCCCGGCCGGTGAGGCGTGACTTTGCAGGTCCCGGTAGCGGTAGATGCCCGCTTTTTCATCCCAGGCCTGTTCCACGGCCCGGCGTAGATGCTCGGTGCGGGCCCGCAACCAGGCCAGATCCTTGCGTTGCTTCAATCGGGTTGCCAGGGGGATCAAACTACGGCATTCGCGGTAAAGCAGAGCCCCCAGGGCCGGGGTTTCCACCAGTTCCACGCCCACCCCTTCGGCATCGGCATGCCAGCGGTTGTACAGCGGTGCGGCTTCCAGACCGGTTTGCAGCGGATGGCTCCATTCAGGATAGCCATCATGGTCACGATCCACGTCGGGCGCAAACCAGCGGCGGATGAATTTCATCAGCGCCGGATACAACTCGTCAATCCAGCCCGCAGGTCGGGTTGGTTCCAGACGGGCTGCCAGGGTCGCCAGCATGGGCTGCGCCAGATGGCGGGTGCGCTGCCCACCCAAACCCGGCCGCCAGTCAATCCGGCCGTCCTCCTCCTGGCAGGCCAGAAAATTTTCCACCAGCCCCGCCCCCAGTTCGGGCACCCCCGGCAGCAGACTGGCCAGATACCAGGCATCCAGAGCGGTCTGGCCTCGCCAAAGCGGAGGGTAATCGGACCCATCTGCGCGCAGCGAATGGCCATAATCCGGCTGGCGGGTGAGGACAAATGATGGGTTGGGCAGCCCGCCACCCGGCGGGAAAAACAGGCGCAGGGCATTGACCTGGGCCAGCAGCAGGGCGGTATCCCAGTCCGGATTGCCGGTCTCAAACTCAACCACCTGTCCGGCATGGATCAACTCCATGCGGGCGGCCTCCGCATCCCAGGAGATCCGGCTCTGCCGGCGCGCCAGGTCCAGCCCGGTCTCAAAATCCGGCTCGGCGGTCAGGGTCCAGGGCAGGTCCATCTCACTGCCCGGTGGCAGGTCCACATCGACGCCCAGCCCGGGCAGGGTGCCCACCGAGGGCGTGGCTGCCTCGCCTGCCCAGAGGGCCAGGGTCAACCCACCGGTGCAGCCCTGCAGCGCCCAGTATTTGTCAACCGGCTGGGCAGCGAAACTCTGCCCTTCCGGCAACGGACGGAGCAGCGCCAGCCATTCCACCCGGAAGCTCTCCGGCAGAACGCTCCAGTTTAATAAATGCAGCCTCCCGGTGGCCACACCGGATGTGGTAATCCAGTATTCCGCCGTTGCGGCGATGCCGGGCAGGGGGGCAAAATCCACCCGCAAATATCCAGGCAGGATCTGTTCCACCACCGGCACGCGGTAATAGTCCACCGGGTTGGTGATGTCATTGAAGCCATGTAAAAACCGGGGGAATAGCCGCAGCGACAAGGCGCGCAGCCCCAAGGTGCTTTCAAGGGCCAGGGCAGGCGGTTCACCGGCCCCAGGGTTCAGTGTCCAGGTGATATCGCTGGTGTAGTCAGGAGTGCTGAAACGGGCATCCGCCGAGATGGTCAGATTGAGGGGATCATCGGCAGAGAGATGCAGACGGCGCATAATCTAATTGTACCCTGAATTTGGACCCGAACATCCTTGAAAGCCCGAAGGTTCGAAGGTTCGAAGGATACCTCCGGTGGCGGTTGGTCCGCCGGAGAAATTTTACCCCGATTTTGCAAGCAGCCTCACGGCTGCTGCTAATAACTAGGCCACCGGTAGCGTGAAGATAAACCGGCTGCCGACGTCATGTGGACCGGCCTCGACATGAATCGTGCCGCCGTGGGCTTCCACTGTCAACCGACAGAACGTCAACCCCAGGCCAAATCCCCGGCGCTTCTGGCTTTCACCCGGCACCTGGGCAAAGCGTTCAAACACGCGCTGGCGCTCACCCGCCGGGATGCCCAGCCCCGTATCGGTGACCATCACCGCCACAAAGTGATCCTGACAGCGGGCCGAAATGGTGACCTGGCCCTCCGGCGGGGTGTATTTGATGGCATTATCCAGCAGGTTGGCCAGCACCCGGCCAATTTTTTCCTCATCAATCAGCACCGCCGGCAGATCCGCCGGCAGATCCACCCGCAGTTCCACCCGCGCGGCCCGATAGGTGACGCGCATCTGAGACACGATGGCCTCCACCAAATCCGGCAGGGTGACCAAGACCCGCTGCAGCACATCCTGGTTGCCTTCCAACCGGGAGATATCCAGCAGTGAATTGACCAGCCGTTTCATCCGCTCGGCAGCTGATTTGGAGATGTCAATCAGTTCCTGGTTGGATTCCAGATCCGCGGGGGGCAGCACCAATTCAAGCGTGCACAGGGACAGGTAGATGGTGTTGAGTGGGTTGCGCAGGTCATGCACCACCAGATCCGAGGTCTCAGAGCGCACCCGCTGCAGTTCCTGCAGCTGTTGATTTTCACTTTGCAGTGCATCCATCTTCTGGACCAAACGCCGCCCGCGCCGGCTGCTGTCCAGCCGGGCTTCATCGGACGAGCGCAGTCGGGCACTGAGGGCGGCCATCACCTTGAAAGACAGCGGAGGATGGTCCGACAGCAACTGCCGGAACTTGTCCTGCTCAATTCGCAGCAGACGCGTCTCCCGCAGGGCGGCCACGGTGGCCGAGCGCGGCAGGTTCTCCAGCAGCGCCATCTCACCGATCATCTCACCCGGACCACGAAAGCCAAGCACTACCGGAGCATCCAGGCTGCCCTTGAGGATGGCAACCATGCCCGAACGAATCAGATACATGGCATTTCCAGCGTCATCCTCGGCAAACAGGATCTCACCGGCGGCACAATGCTGTTCAACCCACAACCCGCGGGTCAGCTCACGATCCATCTGTGCCAGCAGCGGGAGCAGCAGCGATTCTTCGCCGCCGGTGGGTCCATTCCAGCCGGATTGGGCTTCAATCAGGATTTGCAGTTGTTCGGGGGAGAGATTCATGATCACCTCGGGAAGCAAAAGACATGATGATTACCGCTTTGAGGGTGACTTCAGTGTTGGATGCCGGGCCCAAACCCGGCATCCAACACCGCCAATCGGTTGCCTGATTTATTTCAGGATCAATGGGAGATGAACCAGCCAGCCGATCGAGGTGGTCAGTTCCAGGCTGGCCTCAACGGTATCGTCTGCCTGCGAGACCGCCCACAGCGTGACGGTGTCGGAGACACCGCTGTATCCGGCCGGGGCCGGCACAGTGACGGTAATCGTCGCGGTTTGCCCCGCCGCCAGGCTGCTGACGGTGACCGGCTCAACCGTGATGCCGGGCCAAAGGCCTGCGGCCGACAGATCAAAGCTGTCGGTCCCGCCCCCGGTATTGGTCAGCGTAACGGTATAGACTGCAGTGCCACCGGGCAGAATGGTTTGTGCCGTTACATCCGCTGTCAAGGCCACACCGTAGTCAGGCAGCAGGGCGGTCGTGGTCAGGTCCAGGCTGTCGACGGCTGTCGAATCGGCCGTCGAGGTGGCTGTTATGGTCACCACATCACTCGTCCCCCCGGCGTCCGCAGGAACGGACACGTTGACGGTAATGGTCGCCGTTGCCCCCGCAGCCAGTTCGGTCACCGCGGCGGGGGTGATGGTCACACCGGGCCAGGTATTGCCGGCCGCGGTCAGGTCAAAGCTGTCCACGGCGTTGCCGGTGTTGGTAAGGGTGAGTGTATAGGCGGCCGATTGACCGGGCAGGGCCGATTCGGTATCATCCGCCGTGGTCAGTTCAACTCCGCGGGTGGCTTCGGCCGCCGTGGTGGTCAGCGTCGATCTATCAATATGCCGGCGATCAGAACGCATTTCCACCCGAATCACGGCCGCATCCCAATCCCCCAGCACAGCGTCCGTCGGAACGGTCACCGTGACGGCGATCGTTTTACTACCGCCGGGCTGCAGGCCGAACGACGAATCTTCCAAAGTCGTTGTCCATTCTTTCGATTCAATGATCAGATCAAAAGACTGCGAGGTTGCGGCGTTGTTGGTCACGGTCAGGGCATAGACAGCGGTACCACCTGGCAGGGCGCTGCCCGCGGCGGTATCGGGTGCCATGGTCACCTGACTGAGGAAGGTGAAGGCCTCGGCAGTGCTGGCATAGGTGGGGTCAGATGGCGTGGCGGTAATCTCGGCAGTATCGGTTGAGCCGCCGGGCGCACCCGCTGGAACCGCCACCGAGACCGTGATTTCAGTTTCTTCCCCCGCGCCCAGGATTACCGCAGCCGGATCAATGCTCGCCGTCCAGGTCGGTGTATTGCTGACCGACAGGGTGAAGGTATCACTGGCCAGGCCGGCATTGGTCAGGGTAAAGGTATGGATGGCGTTTTCGCCGGGATTGGCCGTGGTTTCAGATCGGGCCGGGTTCAGCAGGGCATAGCCGGTGTCCGGCGAACTGACGGTCAGGAATACCGCCGTGGGCACCCC
>DAOQTN010000208.1:0-5481 GCA_035340555.1 Anaerolineaceae bacterium
GTCTCAGGGGTGGATCGGGCCAGGTTCGGGCCAGGTTGCCCAGGTTGCCCAGGTCGCCCAAAGCCGGGCCGGGTTGAGCCAGGTTTGGCCCGGTTGCCCAAGGTCGGGCCGGTTTGGCCAGGTCGCCCAAAGGTGGGTCGGGTTGGGCCAGGGTGCCCAGGTCGCCCAAAGCCGGGCCGGGTTGAGCCGGTTTTGGCCAGGGTGGAGCATCCGGGTCGCCCGGAGCGAATCGAGGTAACCCGGGGCAGCCCCATGCCGTTTGGCCAAGGCGCACTTTGAAGAAATCCTTGTCTTTTGGGCATATCCATGCTGTTTAGGCATATCCATGTTGTTTGGGCTGATCCATGTTCTTAGAGTAAATCCATGTTCTTAGAGTAAATCCATGTTTTTCGGGCATATCCATGCTGTTTAGGCACATCCATGTCGTTTGGGCTGATCCATATTCTTAGAGTAAATCCATGTCTTTTGGTCATATCCATGCCGTTCGGACATGTCCACGCCCTTAGAGTATATCCATGTCTTTCAGGCACGTCCACGCCCTTAGAGTATATCCATGTCTTTCAGGCATGTCCACACCGGCTGGGCTGATCCATGTCTATCAAGCACATCCACGCCATTTTGGTTGGTCCACGTCCTTCGAGCACATCCACGCCATTTTGGTTGGTCCACGTCCTTCGAGCACATCCACACCATTTTGGTTGGTCCACGTCCTTCGAGCACATCCACACCATTTTGGTTGGTCCACGTCCTTCGAGCACATCCACACCGTTTGGGTTGATCCATGCCCTTTGGGCACATCCACACCGTTTGGGCCGATCCATGCCCTTTGGGCACATCCACACCGTTTGAGTTGATCCATGCCCTTTTTGGGTTGATCCATGCCTTTGGGGCATAGCCAACCCGTTTGGGCTGATCCATGCTGTTTTGCCAAGGATACCCCGGATGGGTCAGTTTGTCGAGTCATGCCGATCCTCTGGATCGTGCCGCCGGGTCGGATCGTGCCCATCTGGTCTGGCAGGAACCCTCTGATTGAGGCATCCCCGGTGGGTCGGGCGGTCAGCATCTGGTCTGGCAGGAGTCATCCGGTCAGGCAGTTCCCAACCGGGGCGGGCCGAAGCCGTCCGATCAGGCCGTCCCGGCAGGTGGGGACAAGCCTGGGTCGATTGGGCGCATTCGGGGGAAACAAAAAATGGGCGAGCCCCCAATGATTGCGAGTCGCCCAATGCAAAAGGCGGATCGGGACAGCCAGACTGCCCATCCGTTGGTATTTAGTTGCCCAGAATGACGGTGACCAGGGTCAAAATGAAGAACACCACACTGAGCCCAATGGTAATGAAGAACAGGGTCCGTTCAATGCCCCGCCGGGCGGTGAAGACGGTGTCCGCATCATAGTTTCCAGTCAGGCCGCCCAAACCGACGCCCTTGTTCTGCAAAATGACGCTCGCCACAAGCGCGATTGACGTTATAATTAAAGCGATGTTGAAGAAAGTATTCACTCAGGTCCTCCTGTAAAGTCTTAAGCCCTCCGATTATACCGTTCAACCCATCGATCCGTCAATAACATGGAAGAACTCATCACCTGCCTGCATCTGCACACCCGCTATTCGGACGGCCATGCGACCCACCAACAGCTGGCGCAAATCGGCCTCGAAAACAATATTGACCTCCTGCTGACCACCGACCACAACGTCCACGTCGGGGGGGTGGATGGCTACCACACCAATGGAGGCGGCCGACGGTTGCTGCTGCTGGCAGGGGAGGAAATCCACGACCAGGCCCGCCAGCCCACCAAAAGCCACCTGCTGGTGTTCGGCGCTGGACGGGAACTGGCCACCTTTGCCCCTGAACCACAGAACCTGATCAACCAGGTCAACCGCAGCGGCGGCCTGACCTTCCTGGCACATCCGTTTGAGCGGGCCCTGCCCGCCTTCCACGAGTTGGATATCTCCTGGGACGACTGGGATGTCACCGGCTATACGGGCATTGAACTGTGGAACGGACTGAGTGAGTTCAAGACCGTCAGCCGGAGCGTGCTGCACGCCCTGTTTTATGCCCTGTTTCCCAGCTTTCTGGCCCACGGTCCGGATGCGCGCACCCTGGAAAAATGGGACCACCTGATTGCCACCGGCCAGCGGGTGGTCGCCGTGGGTGGGGCGGACGCCCATGCCCTGCCGGTGCGGCTGGGGCCGCTGCGCACCACGCTCTACCCCTATGCCTATCATTTCCGGGCGGTCACCACCCATCTGCTGACCCCCACCGGGCTGACCGGAAATTTGATGGATGACCGCCGCATGGTGCTGGAGGCCCTCCAGCAGGGTCATGCCTTTATTGGCTATGATCTGCCCGAGCCCACCACGGGCTTCCGCTTCAGCGCCCAGGGACGCAGCCGGAATGCCATTCCCGGGGATGAAATCCCCCTGGAGGGCGGGGTGACCTTCCAGATTCGCCTGCCGTTGGGGGTGGAATGCCGGTTGATACGCGACGGACAGCCGGTCAAGACCTGGCGGCGCCAGGAATTTTGCACCTATATGGCCGGGCAGCCGGGTGCCTACCGCGTCAGCTGCCATATTCAGTTCCGCGGCAAACGGCGCTGTTGGATCCTGAGCAATCCGATTTATGTGAGGCCGACTTGATCAGCAACAATGTCACCCGGCTGCTGGACAGCCGCCGCATCCCCTATACCCCCTTCGAACTGCCACCCGAAAAACTTGGCGCGGCCGAAACCGCGGCCATCCTGGGCGTGGCCCGGCACTTGGTCTACAAAACCATCGTGGTGGTGCGGGAAAAGCCGGGCAAGGCCGTGTTGGCCGTGATCCCCGGCGATCGGGAGGTGGACGTCAAGGCTGTGGCAGCTTTCCTGGGGGAGAAAAAACTGCGCATCCCGACCCAGAAGGAGGCCGAGCAGCTCACCGGGCTGCAGGCCGGGGGTATCTCCCCACTGGCGCTGCTCAACAAACCCTTCCAGGTCCTGCTCGACAGCCGGGCCGGGGCCCTGCCCGAGATCCACGTCTCAGGCGGCCAGCGCGGGCTGAACATCCGGCTGGCAACCGCGGCCTTGATCCGCCTGTGCAACGCCCGCCTGGCCGACATCAGCCAGCCCGGTACGGATGCGACCACAGCTGACCCAACCGGGCCAGACTGACCGCCAACACCAGCGCCTCCCCCTCCCCCCCTCAGAGCAGATCACTCCCAAAGCCAATGCCTGGCCCCCAGGCAGCGCTGATCAGCCCTTGATGACCGCCACCGGACGCAGCCGGGCCACCGGACGGGCCAGGCCTGCGCCAATCACGGTTTCCACCACCTGGCCAACATCCTTGTAGGCGGCAGGGGCCTCCTCGGCCAGGCCGCTCAGGGACCCGGCCCGCAGCTGGATGCCGCGACCGGCCAGTTCCTGCTGCAGCCGGGCTCCGTTGACGCTGCGTTTGGCCTCGCTGCGGCTCATCACCCGGCCCGCACCGTGACAGCAGGAGCCGTAGGTCAACGCCATGCTCTCCGCCTGTCCGACCAGAACCCAGGATTCCGTCCCCATTGAGCCGGGCACCAGCACCGGCTGGCCCAACTGGCGGTAATCCTCCGGCAAATCCGGCGCCCCCGGGCCAAAGGCGCGGGTTGCCCCTTTACGGTGCACACACACCCGGACCTTCTCGTCCGCAATGAAATGGGTTTCAATCTTCCCCATGTTGTGGGTGACATCGTAGACCGGCTGCAATTCCACATGACGCACCCGCCCGGCCAGGATCTGCTCAAAAGCCTGGCGGGCCTGCTGGGCCAGGATCTGGCGGTTGCAGTAGGCGAAATTGGCCGCCGCCCGCATCGCCCCCAGATAGGCCTGGCCTGCCGCGGAGTCCAGTCGGGCGCTTACCAATTCCCGGTCACGCGGCAAATAGCCGCCGCGCCCGGCGGCAGACTGGAAATCATGGACAAAATCGGTGCAAACCTGGTGACCCAGGCCGCGTGAGCCACAGTGGATCATTAACGTCAGGCAGTCCGGGAACAGGCCGAGGACCCGGGCCGCACCTTCATCTAATATCTCCGTCACCACCCCGACTTCCACAAAGTGGTTGCCCGAGCCCACCGTGCCCAGCTGCTCCCGGCCCCGCTCCCGGGCCCGCTCGGACAGCTGCGTCGGGTCCGCCCCCTCCAGAGTTCCGCCATCCTCGGCCCGGCGCAAGTCCGCACTGCTGCCCAGGCCCTGTTTAACCGCCCAGGCGGCGCCCTGGCGGCAGACCGCAGCCAGTTCCGCCTCGGTCAAACGGCGGCCGCCCTTGACCCCCACCCCGCTGGGACAGGCATTATCCAGCGCCGCCGCCAGCTTCCCCAGCACCGGTTCAGCCGCCGCCAGGTTGACGCTGCTGGCCAGCAGCCGCACGCCGCAGTTAATGTCGTAGCCGATGGCTCCGGGGGAAATCAGGCCCTCGGGGTAACGCATGGCCGCCACCCCACCGATGGGGAAACCGTACCCCTGATGCACATCCGGCATGATCATCACCGGCCCGGCCAGACCCGGCAGGGCCGCCGCGTTGAGGGCCTGTTCCACCGCGAGATCCGCCAGGGCGGCCTGCAGCATTGGCCTGCTGGCGACAAACCGGACCGCCACCCGTTGGTCCGGGCGGGTTCCGGCAGGCAGTTCCCACAAATAATCCCCGTGTTGGGTGAAGGCGGACAATGAAAGGCTCATCTTAACTCCTGAATCGCGTTCCGCATGAAAATCGCCCGGCCCCCCGATCAACCCGGCTGCCGGGCGCACCCCGGCCCGCGTGCGGTTGGGTTAAACGTCGAAAACCAGGGTTGTTTCCAGAGCAGAGTCAGACTCCTGGATGTGCAGTTGATGGTAGGTGACCGCCTTGATTTCCTTGCGCTGAGCCAGGATCGGAGCGCCCCACAACCGGGCTTCCAGCTGCAGACCGTCCAGGGAGACCTGAAAAGCATCAAAACTCATCCGGTCATGTTCGTTAAAGTAAAGGATTTCCGTCAGGAAGGCCACCAGCAGGCTTTCCCGGTCGGGGGCTTCCAGATGCAGCAGTTGTTCCAGTCGGGGGCTGGCCGCCAGCTGTACATCCAGCAGGTCAATCATGCCGCGGGCCGACTGCACCAGCAGTCCGGCCAGATCCGGCGCCCAGACCTGCAAGGCCCAATCCGCCGTGTGTGCAATTTCCTGATATCCAGCTTCTGTCTGATGCATGGCGCCTCCATCAACCTGATATAATTATAGCCGATGAAACTTCCATTTGATCAAATTGAAGCCAAACTACAAGCCCTGGTTGAACGCCGCCTGACATTATTTCGCCGCAGTGATCCCGAACAGCAGCTGATCGCCGCCCTGGCGGAAGCGCTGAACCGGCTGGAAGGCGGCCCGGACGCGCCGGAGTTGTTCACCATCCTCCTGCACCCGGAAAGCGCCGCCCGGTGGCAATCTCAACCGGAAGCCCTGGATGAACTGGGTCGGGCCCTCCAGATTGCCTCGCTGAACACGGCCTGCCC
>DAOQTN010000209.1:0-5470 GCA_035340555.1 Anaerolineaceae bacterium
ATACCCTATCTGCTGCTAAATATATTTATCTCGGCATTGACCACTATTCTGGTGTGGCTGTGGGTTGTTCGTCCGCAATATACCGCCCTGCTGGCAGAACTGCGCCCTTCCCCCCAACCCACCCTGGCTTTGACCCTGATGCCGCTGCCAACCCCGCAGCCAACCTTGCTACCGACCGCCACATTACCCTCCCTGGATCAAGCCTGGGTTGAGATTAATTCGGTTGCCGGTTTGGGAGATGTCAGCACCGAAGTCCTCACCCTCTCCCGGGTTGGGGCTGGTGAGTTGTTGATGACCGGTTGGCAACTGCGCGACGAGGATGGGCATGTCTTTACCTTTCCCGAGATGATCTGGCAGTCAGGGTCCATTCAAGTTTACACCCTGGCGGGACGAAATAACCCGACCGGTTTATATTGGGGACTGACCGAACCGGTCTGGGAATCAGGTGAACTGGTCCTGCTGACCGATTCTCAGGGCAATGAACGCGCCCAATTGCGTCTGCCATGATGAGGAGAACTGCACCATGACACAAGCACTCTATCGGAAATGGCGTCCACACCTCTGGGAACAGGTGGTGGGGCAGGAGCACGTTGTGCTGACTTTAAAAAACGCCATCCGCAGCGAACGCGTCGGCCATGCTTAGCTGTTTGCCGGTCCGCGAGGCACGGCAAAACCACAACCGCCCGCTTGCTGGCCAAGGCGGTCAACTGTCTGGAGCCGGACCCGGCACAGCGACCCTGTGACCACTGCGAGTTCTGTCAAGCGGTAAATGAAGGCCGCTTCCTGGACCTGATCGAGATTGACGCCGCCTCAAATACCAGTGTGGACGATGTGCGCGATTTGCGCGACAAAATCAATTTCTCACCCTCCCAGGGTCAATTTAAAGTCTATATCATTGATGAAGTCCACATGCTCTCAACGGCCGCATTCAACGCGCTGCTGAAGACCCTTGAAGAGCCCCCCGCCCATGCCATTTTCATCCTCGCCACAACCGAGGTTCACAAGATCCCGGCCACAGTCCTCTCGCGGTGTCAGCGGCATGAGTTCCGCCGCATTCCGGTGGGCAGCATTGTTGCCAATTTACAGGAAATCGCCAGCCATGAAAATCTGGCAGCCGATGAGGATGCTTTGATGTTGATTGCCCGGCAAGCCACCGGCAGCATGCGTGATGCGATCTCCCTGTTGGATCAGGTGGCCTCCACCGGCCAGCATATTTCCCTGGAACTGGTGCAAACTGTGCTGGGCACCGCCACCAGCAAAGCTGTTATTGATCTGGTGACTGCCATCAGTCAGCGCCAAAGTGCAGCCGGTCTGGATGGCATCCAACAAGCCTTGGACAGCGGCACCGATCCACGCCAGTTTGCCCGCCAAACCATTGAGTATCTGCGGGCGTTGCTGCTGGTCTCAATGGGGAATGCCCGTCTGGTGGACGCCACCGACGAATCCCGGGCCCAACTGGCCGCCCTGGCACAGGAATTTACCCGCTGGCAGCTGCTCGAAATTGTCCGTCTGTTTCAGTCAGCGGCGAATGAGAGCCGCAGCGGCTGGCAGCCCGGGCTGATGCTCGAAGTGGCCCTGGCAGAATCCATAATGATCATGGAACAGGCAGAAATGCAGCAAATGACGGTCCCACAGCCCATGGCCTACCCGGACCAGATTGCCGCAGTCGCAGCTGTCTCAGGAGTTCCAGGAGTTCCAGCAGTTTCAGCGGAGCCCGGGGGGGCAGTGCCCCCGGCAGGTAGGGCGGTTGTCAAAACACCCACCGTCCCTCCCCCACTGCCACCTGAACCGGAACGGTTGGCAGCCGTAACGCTGGAGCCGCAGCCGGCATTATCAGAGCCCACCCCGCCGCCGGCCACACCCGTGATCGGTGGCGAATTGACCCTGCAGTCCATCACCCAGGCCTGGCCACAAATTCGCATGATTGTTAAAAAAGTCCGCCCCCCAACAGAGGCTCTGCTCAATTCCTGCAAGAGTATTACCATCCGGGAGGGGATTCTGGTGCTGGGCTTCTCCACGGAAGTGGTCAAATCCAAAATGGAAAGCAATGACAACATCCGCACCCAGGATGCCATTGCCCAGATTTTTAAAATTCGCCCGGCCATTCGCTGTGTGGTCGTCGGCGGGCGCGGCGGTGGGCTATCAGCCGAAGGTGAGGATCCGGATGGACTGGTTGGCACAGCCTTGAACCTGGGTGGTAAAATTGTCCAGAAAGAATAATTGATGAGGAGTGTGAAGCATGGCAAAAGGTTTTAATCGCCCCGTGGGTGGGCGTAATCAGGGTGGCGGCATGATGCAGCAAATTCAGCGGCTGCAGGAGCAGATGGCACAGGCACAGGCTCAATTGGCTGAAGAAACAGTCACGGCAACGGTTGGCGGCGGCGTGGTCAAGGTCACCATGACCGGAGCCCAGGTCTGCCGTTCAATTGAGATTGATCCCGAAGTCTTGAAAGATGCGGATGCCGAGATGCTGCAGGACCTGATCCTCAGTGCCGTCAATCTGGCGCTGGATCAATCCCGGGAACTGGCCTCGCAGCGGATGGAGCCACTGACCGGCGGCCTGCCTGGTCTTTTCTAGGACTGCGGCATGCCTGGCCTCCCCCCACCTGTTCAAAATTTAATCACCGCGCTGGAGCGGCTGCCCGGGATTGGTCCCAAGTCAGCCTCCCGGCTGGCTTTTTATCTGCTGCGGGCCCCGGATGAAATTTCCGGCCAGTTGGCGGATGCGCTGCTTAAACTCAAGTCAGCCACCGCCCTCTGCCAGATCTGCTTCAACATCTCGCTGGCCGAGCAGCCGATCTGTGAAATTTGCGCCAGCTCCCGCCGTGATCCCGGGATGATCTGTGTAGTTGAAGAACCGCTGGATGTTTTGGCATTGGAACGTACGGGAGGATACGAAGGTCGTTACCACGTGTTGCATGGGGTTATCTCCCCGATCGAAGGGATTGGTCCCGAGGATCTGAAGATCCGCCCCTTGATTGAACGCGTCAAGACCGGGGAAGTCCGGGAAGTCATCCTGGCCACCAACCCCAGCATGGAAGGCGACGCCACCGCCCTTTATCTCCGCCAGCAGATTGTCCCGCTGGGGGTCCACGTCACGCGCCTGGCGCGCGGTCTGCCGGTGGGTGGTGATCTTGAATATGCTGATCAAAGCACCCTCCTGCGGGCCCTCTCCGGCCGCAGTGAAATGGGATAATTCAAAGTCAGTCCGGCCGGGTTGCCGGTTGGGGGCCCGAGGCAGAACTGATCCCACCTTTTCCTATCCCGGCAGCCCCCCCAAAGATACCCCAAATATTGACAGGCTTCCCGTACCGTTTGAACCTGGCACAGGAAGCCTGTCTGTCATCAGGTGATGTCTGTAAAGGGCCCGGTCAGGTGCCAATCAAAGCCGCAACCGTCAGGGCAGGAAGTTGACCGCCCGCGGGTAGGGAATGACATCCCGGATATTGGTCATGCCGGTCACATACATCATCAACCGTTCCAGGCCAATGCCGAAGCCGCCGTGCGGGGTAGAACCATAGCGCCGCAAGGCAATATAGTCATCATAGCTTTCCACATCCATGCCCCGGTTACTCATGGCCGCCAGCAGGTTCTCCAATCGGTATTCCCGTTCGCTGCCGCCGATCAATTCGCCGATTCCTGGCACGAGCAGATCACTGGCCGCCACAGTTTTTCCATCATCATTCTGCTTCATATAGAACGACTTGACGCCGATGGGATAATTAATCACAAACGTGGGTTTGCCAAACAGCACCTCGGCGATATATTTCTCGTGCTCGGTTTGCAGCCCGTCCTCCCACTTGACCGGGTATTGAAAAGCCACACCCGATTTCTTTAAAGCCTCAATGGCATCGGTGTACTCAATGACGGCAAATTTTTCTGAAATCGCCCGGGTCAGTTTTTCAACCAGACCCGGTTCATAAAATTGTTCAAAGAACGCCAGCTCGTCCGGGCACTTTTCCAAAGCCTGGCGGATGACATACCGGAACATGTCCTCGGCAACCTCCAGGACATCCGGCAAGGTGGCAAAGGCGATTTCCGGTTCGATGTGCCAGAACTCGGCCAGATGGCGGGGTGTATTGCTGTTCTCAGCCCGAAAGCTGGGGCCGAAGGTATAGATCTTGCCAAAGGCCATGGCGCCCACTTCACCCTCCAACTGGCCCGAGACGGACAGCCCCGCCTTGCGGCCAAAGAAGTCCGTGCCATAGTATTCCTCTTCCGTCTTTATTTCCGGAGCAAAGCCGTGGGTGGTGACCTGGAACATTTCGCCACCGCCTTCACAGTCGCTGCCTGTGATCAGCGGTGCATGGATATAGACATAATTGTTCATTTGAAAATATTCATGCAGCGCCATGGACAGCACACTGCGAACCCGAAACACCGCGTTAAAGGTGCGGGTGCGCAGGCGCAAATGCGGCATGGAGCGCAAAAATTCGAGCGTGTGGCGCTTCTTTTGCAGGGGATAATCCGGGGCACAATCCCCCAGGACCGTCACCTCCGCTGCAACGATTTCGACCGTCCCGGGCTGCATGCCGGCAACAACCTTGCCTTGAACCATCAGCGCAGCACCCAGATGCATATAGTCGCCATCCGCGTTGAAATTATTCTTGTCGAGGACCACCTGAAAATTTTTAAGGCAGCTGCCATCATTGAGTTCGAGGAAGGCCACATTCTTGGAATCGCGGGAGGTCCGCACCCAGCCACACACCGTGACGGTTTGGCCCACATACTGGCCTTGCAAAATCTCTTTGATATCAATATGCTTCATGATGATCCATCCTTTTTCCGGCACTTCCAAGACAGGATTGAACAATGGCCTGGAGCACCGGAGTGCAAATAACAAGATAGCCACAATTTTAACACGTTTTTGCCCCGATTTAACAGACTCGCCGGCCGGCATCTGTCCCGCCTGGCTGCCGCTGACGCCGGTTGCATAGCCGGGGCACGGACTGGTTTGGAGAACTCCACCGGCGACAATCATTGCAGGCCGGGATACAATCAGCCGAGTGATCGGGTTGTCACTCGACAGCAGATCCCAATCCCCACCGCTCAAATCTCAATTAGAATAAATCACCGATCGTCAAATTAATCGTCAATTTTTCCTTGACGATTCGTCCCAAAGATGCTAAAATCCCACCCGTTAAGTGATGCGGGCTTAGTTCAGTTGGTAGAACGTCTCCTTGCCAAGGAGAAGGTCACGGGTTCGAGTCCCGTAGCCCGCTCTATAACCAGATTAACGGCGACGTGGCCAAGTGGCAAGGCAAGGGTCTGCAAAACCCTGATCATGGGTTCAAATCCCATCGTCGCCTCTAATACAACCCAACAACCCAAATGCGAACCCAGGTTCGCATTTTTTGATTCCTGCCGCTGGCATCCCTGGCAACCTTGTGAGGCAGGCCTCTGTCAAAACCTTTGGCCGTTCTCCGAAACCTGCTCAAATCCATCCATGACAGATTGACGTTCGGTTCCT
>DAOQTN010000210.1:0-5470 GCA_035340555.1 Anaerolineaceae bacterium
TATCATCATCAATCTGGTTATCCAACTCGGGCAGGCGGTCGTGATCAATGCCCCCTTGATTCTCCTGGGACTGTGGCTGGCTGACCGGACGGGCTTTGGGGTCCCCATCCTGTCCGCCTGGCTGCGGGGCGAGACTGCCCGCGAGCCGGCTGAGCGGATGATCAAACCCGTATTGCTGATCGGCCTGGCCGGCGGGGTGCTGCTGGTGTTGATCGCCATCGGCACCTCGGCCCTGGTTGAGGCTGAAGCGTCTGGTTTGGGCTTGGTCCTCCCGGATGTGACCATCCCGGACGCGTGGAAGGGCTTTCTGGCATCGCTGTCGGCCGGAATTACCGAGGAATCGCTGCTGCGGCTTTTCCTGATGACGTTCCTGGTCTGGCTGGGAACCCGGATCGGCCGATTGCCGGAGGGACGGCCCACACCGGTGCTCATTTGGGGGGCCAATATCCTGGCGGCCCTGCTTTTTGGCGCGCTGCATTTTATCAATGTGGCGATGATTGGGCTGCCCTTTACCCCCATGGTGGTGCTGCAGGTGCTGCTGCTGAACGGTTTGATCGGGGTTGCTTTTGGCTGGTTGTATTGGAAATACGGCCTTGAAAGTGCCATGCTGGCTCACTTTCTGGTGGACGTTGTCCTGCATGTCCTGGTGCCGCTGGCCGACCCGCTTCTGGGCGTGTGATGGGGATTGCCCGGCAAAAATTGAAACCGCGCGGCGTTAAACAGATATAATTAAGTCATTCTCCTGACCTGCCGGTGATCATGTCGCTGGATCTTGAAGTTGAACAGCTGGAACAGGCCATCCGCGCCCTTGAGGCTCAGCGGGCGGTCCTTGGTGACGCCATTCTGGACACCACCCTGGCGCCCATGTTGGCGCGCCTGACGGCACTGAAGGCCCGGACCCATGCCAGTACCGCCCAGCAGCGCAAGCTGATCACGGTGCTGGTCACCGACCTTTCCGGGTTCACCGCCCTGGGGGAGCGGATGGATGCCGAGGACCTCAGCGCCATGATGAACAACCTCTGGCAGCGGATTGATGCCCTGCTGAGTGCCCGCGGGGGATGGATCTACAAGCACCTGGGGGATGCGGTGATTGCCATCTGGGGATTGGAAACGACCAGCGAGAACGATGCGGAACAGGCCGTGCAGGCGGCCCTGGATATCCGCGCCGAGGTGCATCAGCTGTCCCCGGCCGCGGAACTGCCGCTGCGGCTGCATACTGGCATCGGCACCGGCCTGGCACTGATTGGCGTGCTGGGCAGCACCAGTGAACGCAGCGTCACCGGTGAGCCGCTGAATAGTGCCAATCAACTCGTGCACCGGGCTGCCAGCGATGAGATCATTATTTCCCGGGAGACCTATCTTTACATTCGCGGCCTGTATGACGTACAGCCGGTTGCGGTTGCCGCAGCCGGGCCGCCTTGTTACCGGGTGCTGGCCGCCCGCCAGCGCGCCTTTCGCCTGCCGCGCGGCGGGGTGGAAGGCATTGAGACCCACACCGTTGGCCGGGCGGCGGAACTGCGCCAACTGCAGTCCACCTGGGAACGCGTGATTGGCGGGGGACCAGCCGGCATCTTCCTGGTTTCCGGCGATGCCGGGGTCGGCAAAACCCGCCTGCTGTATGATTTTTTGAACTGGCTGGATTTGCATCCCAGGGATTTTTGGCTGTTGCAGGGGCGCGCCACCCCCCAGATGGCCCGCCGCCCCTATGCCCTGATGCATGATGTCTTTGTGCACCGCTTCAACATCCTGGACAGCGACAGCGCCACCCAGGCGCGCGCAAAATTTGAAAACGGTGTGGTCAACCGTCTGGGAGAGGATGCCCGGGAGAAGGCGCACTTTATGGGACATCTGCTGGGATTTGATTTTTCCACCAGTCCCCATTTGGGCCCAATTTTGAATGACTCCCGCCAGATCCGGGATCGGGCAACATTTTACATGCAACAGTTGATTGAAATCCTGGCCGCCCAGGACCCCATTCTGTTCTGTCTGGAGGACCTGCAGTGGGCGGATGCCAGTTCACTGGAACTGCTGGATGGTATTCTGGCCCAGGCGGAAGCCCTGCCGGTGATGGGCATTTGCACCACCCGCCCGGTGCTGCTGCAAACTCAACCCCGCTTGGGCCGCTCCTGGCCGGGCCTGACGCAGTTGAACCTGAAACCGCTGTCCAAGGCTGAAAGCCGTCAGTTGGTGACAGAAATCCTGCAGAAGATGCCCTATTTGCCCCAGGTGCTGGTTGAACTGGTGGTGAACCGGGCCGAAGGCAACCCGTACTATATTGAGGAGATGATCAAAGTTCTCATTGAGGATGGCGTCATCCTGAAGACCGAGGAGGAGTGGCTGGTCCAGCCGGCCCGGCTGGCCGGGCTGCGGGTGCCGTTAACCCTGACCGGAATCATCCAATCCCGTCTGGATGCCCTGCCTCCGGCCGAGCGCGACATCCTGCAGCGGGCCAGCATCCTTGGCCGCTTGTTTTGGGATGAGGCGGTTGCCGCGCTGCAGGAATCCGATCCGGCCACTTATCAGCCACCCTCACCGGAAAGTCTGCAGGTGGTGCGCCAGGCCCTGGCGGAATTGTCCCGGCGCGAACTGATTGCGGTCCGCGCCGGATCCCTTTTTGCCGGTGCGGGGGAGTATGTCTTCAGCCATGCGATCGTCCAGGAGGTCACCTATGAGAGCATCCTCAAACGTCAGCGGCGGTTGTATCACCGGCAGGTGGCGCGCTGGCTGATGCACCGCAGCGGCGATCGGGTGGATGAGCAGGCCGGCGCCATCGCTGAGCATTTTGAACGCTCCGAGGACTTGGCCGGGGCGGTGCAGTGGTACCGGCTCGCCGGTGAGCGCGCTGCCAGCCAGTTTGCCAATGCTGATGCCGTCCAGTACTTGGCGCGGGCGATGGAATTGATGCCTGCCGCTGACCGGGCCGGGCGCTTTGCGGTTTTACTGCGAATTGAGCGGCTGCATCACCTGTTGGGTCAGCGGCATCAGCAGGTGAGCGTGCTGGATGCCCTCCACCTGCTGGCCGAAGAACTGCAGCAGACCACCTTCCTGGTGGAGGTTTTGCTGCGGGAAGCAGCCTATGCCGAAGCGATTGGCGATTACAACACCGCCATCCAGCGGGCCGAGGCAGCCCTTAACATCTCACCAGCGGATAAATTTGACGCCACCGGTCATTTGGTGATCGGGCAGGCCCTCTCCCGGATGGGAAATATTGATGCCGCCCGTTCCCACTTGGAGCAGGCCCTGGACCTGTCCCGCCGGGCGGGTGAACATGGCAGCGAAAGTGAGAGCCTGCGCATCCTGGGCAACACTTTCCTGGATCAGAATAATTACACCGAGGCCCGCCTGGTTTATGAGCGTTCCCTTCAGGTGGCCCGCAGCAGCGGCAACCGCTGGGTGGAAAGCTGGGTGCTCAACAACTTGGGCCTGGCTGCCTTGCTGGAGGGCCGGGCCGATCTGGCCCGCACAGTGCTGCAACAGTCGGCCGACCTGGCCCAGGAGATTGGCAACCGGCAGGCTCTGGCCTATACCTTGGGCAATTTGGGGGATCTGTCCTGCCTGGAGGGCGACCATCAACGCGCCAATCAGCTTTATCAGCGCTCACTCCAGCTTTGCCGCAGCATGGAGGACCGCCTGGGTGAAGCCATGGGGGACGCCAATCTGGGCCGGCTGGCGCTGTACTTCGGTCGGCTGGGTGAGGCTGACTTTCACCTGACCCAGGCCCTGGAACTGAACCGCAGCATTGGCAACCGCACCGGCGAGGCGGATGTCATGGCCCGGCGCGCCCAGGTGGCACTCTACCTGAACGAACTGGAAAATGCCCGGCAGTGGAGTGTCATTTCAGCCCAGACGGCCGAGGAGGTGGGCGATTTGTCTTCCCTGGCCCTGGCGCTCTTGGTGCAGGCCCAGGCTCTGGCAGTTGCCGGCCAGCCGCGCCGTGCCGCCGATGCCTGGCAGCGGGCGTTTTTGCTCTACACCGGGATGGATCAGGTCCAGCTGGCATTGAATGCCCAGGCCGGACTGGCCTGGGCGTGCTGGCAGCAGGGCCGGCTGACGGAGGCCCGACAATCTGCCGGAGAGGTCGCCGGGGCGCTGCTGGCGCTGCCGCCGGTCCCGGTTTCGGAAGCCCTTTGGGCGGCGCTGACGACCTGGCAGGTGCTGACCGGCCTGTCTGACCCCCGCGCGACAGACGTGCTCCAGGCGGCGGGACTGCAGCTGTTGGCTCAGGCAGAGCGGATTGAGCCTTCCCAGCGGCAGTCCTTTCTACAGAACATTCCCCACCATCGTCTGTTGCTGGCGACCTACCAGCAGGAGTATGGGACCAGTCAACGAACACCCGCTGCTAACGCGGGAGGCTTGTAACTGCGCTCTGCCGCGGTTCTGAAAGGAGTTCGGTTTTGGCTTCATCACGTGCAACGACAGATTGGTTGACAACCGCCCGGCGGGAAGTCTTCATCACCGCGCTGGGGTCAGCCAGGCCAGTGGACCCGCAAAACACACCGGAGAACTTGGCTTGAGAAGGACGATTGGATTGATCAACGTGACCACAAGCAGGTCGGCAGGTGCGGCTCGTCAACCGACGCGTTGTCATTCCTTTGAACAGACCGACAATTTCAGTAGAAGAGAACTTGGGAGGCGCGCTCACAAACCCGTATCCAGTGTCGGGGATGACCTCAACTGCCCATATCTCGAACCCGTATTACCTGGCGATTTCCGCCACTTGTTCTTTCAACCTTGCCTCGACAGGGCCAACCAAAACCTTCTTGCGATCGCGCGGTATCCAAACCAGCTGGTCATAGATTACCTGCGCGCTGGGTGGGCTGGGGTTGGCTTCTTGTGGCCGAGACCCATTTTAGCAAAGGAGCGCGGCTCTGCCTGATAGGGCGTCCACCCGCTTCAGCGGGTGATTTCCGCCGCGAAGAATTATGAATGAACTGGAACGTTTGGAAGAGACCATTCTTGCCCTTGAAGCGCAGCGTGAGGTGTTGGGCCCGGCGGTGGTGGAGACCGCCCTGGCCCCCTTGCGGGAAAAATTGGCCGCCCTGCGTTCCCAATCCAGCGGCCAGCAGCGCCGCCATGTGACCGTGTTGTTTGCAGAATTGATCGGTGCCGCGGCGCTGGCCCAATCCCTGGATGCCGAGGATTTGAACCAGCTGCTGAACACGCTCTGGGCCCGGCTGGACCGCATCATCGTGGATCACGGCGGCCGCATAGACAAGCATGTCGGCGGTGAGGTGATGGCGCTGTGGGGGGTTGTCACGGCGCGGGAGGACGATGCCGAGCGGGCCATTGAATGCGCTTTGGCGCTGCGTTCCGCTGCGGCAAACTTTGAAATTCCCCCCGCGGATGCCGCCGGGGCGGCCAGCCTGCAGCTGCGCATTGGTGTGCACACCGGCCCGGCACTGCTGGGCGCAGTGGGCAGCCGCGGCGAGTATACCGCCATGGGCGATACCGTTAATCTGGCCAGCCGGTT
>DAOQTN010000211.1:0-5456 GCA_035340555.1 Anaerolineaceae bacterium
TTGAGCTACGTCGGCGCAAAATTGTTAAATTGCGACCTTCAAACACACAGCGGGTTAGATTATACCAAAACAACCTGCCAAGCGCAAGGTGGTCTGGCATATTTTCCTTCCCATTGCTGCCCGCCGAGTCTATCACTGCTGCCCACGCGCGTCAAGCATTTGGCGCCTGGAGGTTTAATATTTATGGCGCGCGGTTTGATATTTGAGCCCGGGAGGCGGTTGGGACCGAATAATAACATCTTCCCAGAAGCGCCCCTCTGTCCCGGCTGCCCCTCATCGGTATAGGTGATCCTTCTCCCGCGCCATCAGGGGGATACCCCCAGTGCGCAGGGTGGCTCTGGTTGCACTTTAATCAACCAGAACGGCTTCAGTCCGGACGGGGACGCTGGTGCCAAAGACCGGAATCTGTCCCCGGGAGGCCGCCCTTCACAAAAAGCCCATGGTTGGGTGGATTTTGATGTTTGGAGTACTTTGCTTTGGCCTGCTTTCTGTGGTGTATAATCAAGGCGGTGCCCCCAGAGGGATCAGATTGCTGACTTTTCACCCTGTACGGACTGGGCACAATGCCCTGGCCGCATCGCCAGCAAGCCAGCCAAGCCAGCAAGCTGATGGTTTCCGGGATTGATATTTTCAACCAACTCACAGGAAAGGAGATGCGGGACCCCTGCAGGCATTGGACTGCCAGCCCCGCCTGAAAGTGCTTATGGAAATTACCTGGTATGGACATTCATGTTTTCGGCTGACAGAGCGTAGTCTGGCAAGTGTCGTCACAGATCCCTACGACTCAAAACAGGTGGGTTATGCCCCGCTGAAGCTCAAGGCCGATATTGTGACGGTCAGCCATGCCTCCCCCGGACATAACTGCATCAGTGCGGTCAAGGGCGATCCCTACCTGATCACCGGCCCGGGTGAATTTGAGATTGGCGGGGTCTTCATTACGGGAATCCAGACGAATGGCCATACCAAAAAAACGGAAGATGAACTGCGCAACACCCTTTATCTGGTGGACTACAACGGTATCACCGTGGTCCATTTGGGGGATCTGAACCGGGTGCCATCCCAGACCGAGGTCGAAGCCTTGGGTCCGGTTCACGTGGCACTGGTGCCGGTGGGGGGCGGGGGCAGCTTAAATGCCGCCAAGGCGGCTGAAATGATCAGCCTGCTGGAACCGAACATTGTGATCCCGATGCATTATCATATTCCAGAAACCACAGCCCAGATGGAACCACTGAACAAATTCCTCAAGGAAATGGGTTTGGGTAGTGTACAAACACAGCCGACCTTCAAGGTCACCAGCCTCAGTGCCCTGCCGGAGGAAACTCAGGTGGTTGTTCTGGAATATCAGAATCAAAGCCAGACTGTGTAAGTGGAGTGCTGCCATGCCGGTTAAACTGATTATGAGCTGGGATATTTCTCCTGATCACGAACAAGAGTATTTTGATTTTGTCACCACTGATTTTATTCCTGGCGTCCAGCGGCTGGGCTTTGAATTGAGTGATGCCTGGGCCACGGTTTACGGCCCACAGCCCCAAATCATGGTGGGGGTTGTCCTGCCCACGCTTTCCAAGGCCCGGCAGATCATGCGCTCTGCCGAGTGGGTACAACTGCACACCCAACTGCAGGATTATGTGTTAAATTATTCTGCCAAGTTGGTCAATGCCCGCAGTGGATTCCAATTTTAGACTCTCTTGAGCACAGAACTGGCTGATAAACTGTTGGCCTGGTACAGCCGGCATGCGCGAATCCTGCCTTGGCGGGGACATCCGGATCCATATGCAGTCTGGGTCTCTGAAATTATGCTGCAGCAAACCCAGGTGGATACGGTCAAGGGCTATTTCGCGCGCTGGATGACACGCTTTCCCAGCCTTCAGGCACTGGCCTCTGCTGATGAACAGGATGTCCTGACGCTTTGGGAGGGCCTTGGGTATTACAGCCGGGCGCGCAATTTGTGGCGCGCGGCTCGGCAGGTTCAGGCTGGCGGTGGTCGGATGCCGCACACCGTGTCAGAATTGGAAAGGCTGCCGGGAGTGGGACGCTATACGGCGGCAGCCATTGCCTCGATGGCATTTGGCCAGGATGAAGCGGCGTTGGACGGTAATATCCGTCGTGTGCTGGCGCGGGTGTTTAATGTCGCCCTGCCCGCCCGCTCACCTGAAGGGGAGCGATTGTTATGGTCTTTGGCCCAACAACATCTGCCGTCCGGGCGGGCTGGCGATTACAACCAGGCTCTCATGGATCTGGGTTCCCTGATCTGCACCTTCCGGGCTCCGGATTGCGGGGCCTGCCCACTGCGGGATATATGTCAGGCTGCCGCCCTGGGGTTGCAAGCCCAGCGCCCGGTCATGGCTGCCCGGCCGCCGGTTCCGCAATGGACGGTAACCGCAGCGGTCATCTCGCGGGATGGCCAGGTGCTGATTGCCCGCCGCCCCGCCAACGGTCTGTTGGGAGGCTTGTGGGAATTTCCGGGTGGCAAACTGGAATCGGGTGAAACCCTGTCTGACGGACTGCGGCGCGAAATTACCGAAGAATTGGGGGTTGACATAATCGTGGGCGATGCACTGGGGGTCTACCGGCATGCCTACACCCACTTCAAGGTCATCCTGCATGCCTTTCGCTGTTTCCTGGTCAGCGGAGAACCGCAACCCCGGGTGGCCAGCCAGTTATGCTGGACCCAACCCGCACAACTGCCTGATTTTCCCATGGGAAAAATTGACCGTCAGATTGCCAACCATTTATTGACTGGCGAATAAGTCCGGCTGAGAGATTTCCTGATTGCCCGGACTTCCCTGATTATTATCCGGGCTAACTTTTGCTTGGCGCGGCGTGCTACAATGGTTTTATGGACTCATATGACACGGCACGGGAGCGCATGGTGCAGGAGCAAATTATTCGCCGGGGGATCACTTCCCCGCGTTTATTGACGGCACTGCGCCAGGTGCCGCGGCATTATTTTGTCTCCCCTGAAATGCGGGAACATGCCTATGCCGACGGGCCGCTGCCCATTCAGATGGGGCAGACGATCTCTCAACCTTACATTGTGGCTTTGATGACCGATCTGCTTCAGTTGAACGGCGGTGAAACGGTTCTGGAGATCGGTACTGGTTCCGGCTATCAGGCAGCGATCTTGAGTCTGCTGGCGGCCCGGGTTTTAACCATCGAACGGCACACCGTACTGGCCGAGCAGGCCCGGAGCATGCTTGATAAATTGGGCTGTACTAATGTCCAGGTCCTGGTTTCCGATGGCTCGCTGGGCTGGCCGCCGGCTGCCCCTTACGACGGTATTCTGGTGACGGCAGCGGCCCCGGCCGTTCCCCCGGCGCTGTTGGATCAACTGTCACCCGGCGGGCGATTGGTCCTGCCTGTGGGCCCGCGTTTTAGCCAGGTGCTGCAGCTCTGGCGCAATACGCCGGAGGGATTTGTCGGCGATGATGTGCTGCCGGTGGCATTCGTTCCGCTGCGCGGCCAATCAGGCTGGCCGGAGGCGGACTGATCCCGCGCCAAGCCTTTCGCTGAACCAAACGGCGGCATATTGAGCCAGGCCAATCTGGCTGGGATTGGTCTGTGCTGTAACTGGGAATGGCTATTCTTCGGGTGTTGGCTCCGGTGTCGGAATTTCGGTGCCCGGCCCGTATTCATACACCGCCTGCCAGGGTTGATAGTGGGTGTAGACGCTGTCCTGGAAGTAAATTTCGCCGTTTCGCCAGACAATCCGGGTGACCGAGATGTCCGCTCCGTCAGCCTCCCAATCAACCTGCTTGATTTGTCCTTCACTCAATTCCGGGTTTTCGACATACCGGGGTTCCGGGGGCTCAACGATATTGGTCGGCCCGGTGGTGTGCCACTCCACGCTGCGGCCATCGCTGGTGGAGTAGAATTTCCAGGTCAGGCTGTAGTTGGCCGGGTTGACATAAGTTTCCATCAACAGCCAGTAGGGGGTGTCATTGGTGAAGCGGAAATCCACCAGCGGCACAAACACGGTCGCATCCAGCCCGGCCAGATCATCATTGTACCCACCGGAGTTTTGTTCGTAGTAGTACACCCGGTAGGCATGGGCATGCCGTTCCGCAATCGGGTACCCCCCCATAAAGGCGGCACGAAACAGCGTGGTGCTGACTTGACAGACACCCCCCCCCACCCCCTTCACGGTACGACCGCCAATGATGATCATGGCCTCGGCGTAACCGTTGTCCAGGCTGACGTCTCCCAGAGCTTCGGCCATGGAAAAGGTCGTTCCTGGGGGGATCAACAGCCCATGGAACTGGGCGGCGGCAATTTGAATATTATTGACCCGATCCCGACTGGACCCGCGAAAATAACTGGTGGATGAACTGACCAGTTCGGTGATTCCCAATTCCGCCCCGCTGGTCTCGTCAACCACGGAGGGATTGCTGTAATCAATCATTAGTTCAACCGTATGCTGGCCGGCATTGGTTTTTTGCTGAATGGCCTGCAAACTTTCGTCCACCATTAGACTGCGACCAATCACGGCCGGTTGAATCACTTCCAGCAGCCGGGTGTCGTCATTGAAAATAAAGCGGGCATTTTCCGGGGAACGGGCCACTTCAGGCTGAATATTGGCTAAAAAAGTAATCAAGGCGTCGCTGTCCAGCGCCACCTGGTATTGGGCCCCGGCTTCAGTCTGCACCCGCGCAATGGTCAACATTTCAGCCAGGGTTGCCGGCTCAAAGACCCAAGGTCCGGCATCGGTCTCGCCACCGGGCAGGGCGATGGTCAGGTTTTGACTGAGAATTCCCCGGGCAATTTCCGCCTGGGCACTGGCATCCAGAATCACCGGTTGGGTTTCAGCTACCGTGACCCCGACAACACCGTTTTGCAGGCTTTGCAGCTGCAGGCCCAAGGTCTCCAGGGTGGCGGAGACATCCACGGATCGTCCGGGTTGCCCGGAGTTGACAATCACTTCAGTCCCCTGCACATCGAGATTTGCCTCGATCACGGGGCGATCAATTTCCTGGGCAATCCCGGATAAATACTGAACCGCCAGGCGTTGATCAAAAATCAGCGCCGGGGATGCAGCAGCACCAAGTTGCCTGGCACGCCATTGTTCATTCATCCGCTGCAGCAACCCTCCGGTGCGTCCAATGCTAAAGGCTGCCTGGGCGCTGGCATCCGCATCCAGGAACAACCCCAACTGCATGGGGGCTGCCAACCAGGTGCGCTGTGCCGCAGCATCCTGGAAGAGAATCTGGCCGGATTGCGGGTAGGTGATTTCAGTCAGTAATTTTTCAGAGGCCGCCTCCGGTGTCAGCCCACCCAAACTGATTCCGGCCACACTCACCCCGGGATAAATCCGACCGGCATACAAGAGCTGAAAGCCGACCAGCAGTATCAAGGCTCCGCAAACAGCCAGGAGGATCCCGGTCAGCAGGGCAATGATGACTTGTTCCACGGTACTGGGCCGGAATAGATAATTGGTGATCGGTTTGTTCATCATTGGT
>DAOQTN010000212.1:0-5435 GCA_035340555.1 Anaerolineaceae bacterium
CGACCGTTCCGGACATTACCGATCCCGTAACCCTATTCAATCAACTGACCACCGGAGACAGTACCAACTGCGGCCAAACGAGTGACGGATCATTGGCCTGTTGGGGTTACAACTATTCTTGTTTGAACCAAGACTCCCGCTCACCTGAGTGTCTGGTTCTCAGCGGCCCCGCCTCCCCCCCGGAAGGGATATTCAGGCAGGTAAGCTGTGGCTATCGCCACACCTGCGGTGTCCAGAGCAACGGTCTGGTGGACTGTTGGGGGGCCAAGGAAAGGGGTCAATCCGATCCGCCGGACAGATTATTTGCCCAGGTTGCTGGCGGTGAAGAATATGCCTGCGGCATCCAGAGCGATGGGGCCTTATCCTGCTGGGGAACGCCTCTCGGCAACATACAACCCCCTCGAATCAAGCTGCTGCCTGAAAATCTGCCCCCCTACCATCAGGACTTGCCGTACACCGCCCAGCTGACGGCATCCACAGGCACCCCACCTTACCACTTCAGCCTGCTCAGCGGCAACCTGCCGCCCGGCATAACCCTCAGCCCATCCGGTCAAATCAGCGGCACGACCGAAGCACAAGGCGATTACACCTTCACCGTGGAGGTTCAGGATTCATCCTTCCCGATCTCCAGTCAGGTGACCTACCAGATGTGGATTAATACCCGGCCCACCGCCGCAGCGCAAATCACCACGGCCATTGAAGACACCAATCTGGATATCCAACTGACGGCGTCCGACCTGGAAAATGACCCGCTCAGCTGGAGTGTCAATGCGCCGGCCCATGGCACGCTTGCCGGAACTGCACCCAACCTCGTTTATACGCCCGAATTGAATTTCAACGGGCCAGACAGCTTCACTTTCACTGTGAATGATGGGTACATTGATTCCGAGCCCGCAACCGTGACCATCACGGTCACGCCAGTTAACGACGCCCCGCTGGCGGTGGATGATGTGTTCACCGGCCTGGAGGATGCGGTCCTGATCATTGCCAGCCCCGGGGTATTGGGCAACGATCTGGACAACGATGGGGACAGGCTGCATGCGGCACTGCTGACCCAGCCGCTCCACGGCGAACTCACCTTGCTGGCTGATGGCTCCTTTAGTTACACCCCGGAGCCAGATTATTATGGCAGTGACACGTTCACCTACCTGATGATGGCTACCCCGGGACTGCTGCTTTCAGACTGGAGCGATGAAGCCCTGGTCACGCTGACCATCAACCCGATCAATGACGTCCCCGTCCCAACACCGCTGGATGACGCGGCCTGGCTGGCCCGGGAAGCGCACGCGGCAGCCATCCCGGAATTTTTCGACATCGACTCCGAAGATCTGCTTTACAGTGCACAGCTGGAGGACGGCACCCCCCTACCGGGCTTCCTCAGTTTTGATTCCGAAAGCCGCACCTTCAGCGGCATGCCGGCCAACAGCGACGCCGGCAGCTACCGGATTAGAGTCACCGCCTCAGACGGCGAGCTGACCACCACGGCAAGCTTCACGCTGACCATCCAGCCCAGCGAATATCTCATTCACCTCCCCCTGATGCTCCGGTAAAGCAATCCAACTTGATCAAAAGCCTGGCCCCCTCACAACGGCCAGGCTTTTTGGCATCCGGCAGCCAGCATCCCGCAGCCAGCATCCCGCCGTCGACATCCCGCAGCCAGCGTCCCGCCGTCGACATCCCGCAGCCAGCGTCCAACCATCGGCATCCCGCAGCCAGCGTCCAACCATCGACATCCCGCAACCAGCATCCCGCCGTCCACATCCCACAGCCAGCATCGGACATCCAACATCTGGCATCGAACATGCCCAATCCGAAGCCCGGGATTCCCAAACAGCAGCGGGATCAGGCCAGCAGCGTCAACCCCTTGCCGGCGGCGGAAAAATGGCGGACCGTTTGGCAGCCCCGGGAGAGGCTTGTTTTCGGGAAAACAAAGAGCCCAATTGAGCATCTAGGGTATAATTGCGGCTGTGAGTTTTCAGGTTGCCACCCACCAGGCGGAAGGATACACCGTCGAAACTGAGGTCTACCAGGGACCGCTCGATCTGTTGTTGGAGCTGATCGAGCGCGCTGAGCTGGATATTACCCATTTGGCGCTGGCCCAGGTAACCGACCAATACCTGGCTTATCTGAAACAGCTTGAAGAACGCAATGCGGCGGAAGTTTCGGCGTTCCTGGTAATTGCGGCGCGATTGATCCAAATCAAGTCGGCGGCACTGCTGCCCCGCCCGGCACTGCCCAGCGTGCGTGGGGATGAAGAAGATCCCGCAGAAGCGCTGGCACGGCAGTTGATTTTATACAAGCGGTTCAAAGAGCTGGCGGGCGAACTGGAAGCCCGGCAGAATGCTGGCTGGCGGACTTATTTGCGGGTTGCCCCGCCGCCAAAAATCGCCATCACCGCCCGGCTGGATCTGACAGGTGTGAGCCTGCAGGATCTGGTTCTGGCCGCGCGGGATATTTTTGCCCATCCCGGCCGGCTGCCGGAGTTGAGTCAGGTGGTCAACATGCCGCGCATCACCATCCGTGAACGGATCAAGGTGGTGCTGGATGGGTTAAGGCAGCTGGGAACCACCAGCTTTCGCAAACTAATCTCCCCGCAGGCCAGCCGGACTGAAATTGTGGTGACCTTCCTGGCCATGCTGGAACTGATTAAACAGCACATCATCCAGGCCAATCAGAGCACCCTGTTCAGTGATATTGATCTCCAGGCTGAGGGCAGCCTGGAGGATAAGGAAAATGTCGAAGTTGAATTTGTGGACTGAGCCTGCCTAGTCGGCCGGGGTCTCAAAAGCGGCGGCCACCAAATCGAGCGGCAGCCGGCCAGCCAGCCACGCCACCATCAGGGAGATATCATTGTCGCTGGCCGGGGAATCCGGGTATTGTTCCCGGAAGGCTATGACCAGAACCTCAAACGATTCAGCCTCGGGCCAGGTGGTGAGAAATCCCGGCAGACGGGTGCGGGGGGCATCCAGCGGCAGGATCGGCCAGCTGCGCCCAGTCAGGAAGGCGTGCGCCTGTTTGGCCAGCTCGGCATGCACTTCCATCCAGGCTGCAAGCACCTCGGCGACAAATTCGGGTGATTTCTCAAAAACCGGCTCGGCATTGCGGATTTTCAAGGCCAGCGGCGCCGCAGAACTGTTACGGAAACCAGGAATCTTAAACAGGCGGCGGATCAGGTTGTTGAGGGCGCTGCGTCGTTCAGCCGACAAATTCTCCAGACTGCCCAGGGCGGTCCGGATCACCTCCAAACGAAAGTCATCCAGCATGAAATCGTTGATGGCATGAAAAGGGAGAAATTTAACCTGTGACTCTGACATTTGCGCAGTGCGGGACCCCTCGGCTTCATCCAGCCGCATGATCCCGCGGCTCCTTTCTATGTTTGGAATGCCCGGCCGCAGCCATCACGCTGTGGCCCGGGGGGGTGTGGTTTTTCGCATTCACAGCCAAGGCCAGCTGCAGCCGACCACAGACCGCCGGGGCCGCCCATAAACGCCGGATGGTGTACGCTGGACTGTGGTCACTGCCACAGGGCTGATTATATCCAAAATTCCTGCAGCCGTCAGCGCTGGCCACCATCCCAAGTGACAAACGGCATGTTGACCACAATATCCGAAGGCTCAAGTTTCAGCAAACCGGCAGCTTCAGCTTCCAGGATCTCAGCCACCGAGTAGAGCAGGTGGGCTGTTGGCGGTCCCGCGGCCCACTGCTCATAGGTGACCCAGGTAATCCGCCGCAGCGGAGAGTATCCCGGATCGCCCGGCGGGGCATCAAAAACATCGGGCTGGTATCCCAGTGGACCGCTGCCTTCAAACCCATTGGTGAAAACATAGACATTGGCCAGCGCTTCCGCAGGGAGATCTGCCAGGGCCGGCACGGTCAGGACCGGCGAGTCCATCATCTCCGAAAGCACCCGGGCGACTTCAGGATCGGACGCTTCCGGATGCATGAAGTAAATTTTCTCACCATTGGCATACCCCTGGCTCACCGGAATTTCAGCAAATTCGGCCTTCATGCCACTCATGCCGCCGGTACAGCCGGCCAGGGTGAACAGGGCAATCAATAGCAGGGCGGACTTGAACAAAAACGACGTTTTCATAGTTTTCATAGTTTTCATAGTTTTCATAGTTTTCATCCTTTACGGGGTCAGCGATCCTGCCAGCGGCGCAGCCGGAGGCTGTTGGTGACCACAAAAATACTGCTGAACGCCATGGCGGCGGCGGCCAGCATGGGGTTGAGCCAGCCGGCAGCTGCAGCCGGGATCAGCACAATATTGTAGAAAAATGCCCAGAAGAGATTTTCCCGGATGGTGCGCAGGGTGCGCCGGGACAGGGCGATGGCGCGCGGGACACCTCGCAAATCGCCGCTCATCAGGACAATGGGAGCCGAGGCAATGGCCACGTCCGTACCCGTTCCAATGGCAATTCCCACATCAGACTGGGCCAGTGCCGGTGCGTCATTGACACCGTCGCCGACCATCGCCACCACCGCGCCATCAGATTGCAGCCGCTTGATTTCCGCCGCCTTGTCCCCAGGCAGGACCTCTGCCAGGACACGGTCCACCCCGGCCTGACGGGCAATGGCCTCGGCCGTCTGGCGATTATCGCCGGTCAGCATGATCACCTTTAATCCCAGCGCTTGCAATCGGGCAACCGCCTCCCTGGAACCTTCCTTGATGGTGTCTGCGACCCCGAATACGCCGTGGACAACCCCGTCCACGGCCACCAGGATGGCAGTTTTGGCCTCCTGCTGCAGTGCGGAGACGTCCCCGGAAAATCCATTCCAATCCTGCTGCTGCAGCTCCATCATGCGGGGACTGCCCACCATCACCCAATGGCCATCAACCTCGGCCTGAACGCCCTGTCCGGCCTCGGACGTGAAGGACTGGGGATCGCTGAGGATCAGGTCTCTTGATCCGGCCTCGGCCAGGAGCGCCTCGCCCAGGGGGTGTTCGGAGCCCTTTTCCACTGATGCGGCCAGGCGCAGCAGTTCGTTTTCGCCGGCGGGAAAATTTTGCCGGATGTCGGTGACAGCAGGCTGTCCCCGGGTGATGGTCCCCGTTTTGTCCAGGACCACCAGATTGATGCGACCGGCGCGCTCAAGGGCTTCACTGTTTTTAATCAGCACCCCCATTTCAGCTCCCTTGCCGGTGCCGACCATCACCGCCGTGGGGGTGGCCAGCCCCATGGCACATGGGCAGGCAATCACCAGGACGGCAACCATTTTGATTAATGCCCGGGTGAACAGACTGACGTCTGCATTGACTGCAATCGGCACCAGAAAGAACCAGATCAGAAAGGTCAGCCCGGCAATCCCGATGACTGCCGGGACAAATACGGCCGATATCCGGTCCGCCAGTTTCTGGATGGGGGCCTTGCTGCCCTGGGCATCCTCCACCAGGCGGATGATTTGGGCCAGGGCGGTTTCCCGGCCCACCCGGG
>DAOQTN010000213.1:0-4800 GCA_035340555.1 Anaerolineaceae bacterium
GATGCCTTCTCGAAGGCTTCGAAACCGGCTGATTTCCACCAGGTCGATCCCGTTGGCGATTTCAGCTGTCATTTTTGCTTGACTTTCTTGCGCGATCCGGCAGAAACGATCACCAGCCGTTCCGGGTCGATGTATTTCCGGGCGGTATCCAAAATATCTTCCCGGGTTATCGCACTGATGCGCTGCGGGTACTGCTGCAGGTAATCCAAGCCCAGGTCGAAGCGTTCCAGGTTGAGGATGGCGCCGGCCATCCCGGCGTTGGATTCCAGGGATAACGGCAGCCGCCCGATATAGTTGGCCTGGCTGTTTTCCAGTTCCTCACTCGAAACAGGTTCGTGCACAAAGCGATCGATCTCGGCCCGGATCAGGTCAATCGCCCGCTGGGTGTTGGCCGGATTGATGCCTGCCGAGACCTCCCAGGACCCGGACTCGATCCAGGCATTCAGGCTGGTGGAGGCGTAGTACGCCAGACCGGCCTGCTCGCGCACCACTTCGCCGATCCGGCCCATCATGCCAAACTGACCCAGAACACTGTTGCCCAGCGAGGCCGCCAGGTAGTCCGGTGCACAGCGCCGGGGTCCCAGGGTGCCGATCACCAGATCATTCTGGCTTTTCCCCGCCAGGGAAACATGTTTGCGGATGCTCTCCCGCAGCGGTTGGATGGGAGGCAGTGGGGGCGGATCCGTTTGTCCGGGGTTGTGCCAGTCTCCCAGTACCCGGTTGATCTGGTCGATGGCATCCTGGGCCGTCACGGCTCCCACCACCACGATGACGGCCCCGCGCGGGCCGTAGCGCTGCTGGTGAAACTGCACCAGGTCGGCGCGGGTGATCGGCTGTACGGTTTCCACGTAGCCGTCTTCCGGGTTGCCATAGGGATGGCCGGCAAAAACGGCGGCATCAAAAGTGATGCCGGCCATGTCGGCGGTATCCTGGGCTCGCAGCGCCAGTCCGGTCAGCAGTTGGGCCCGCAGACGCTCAATTTGATCGGGCGGGAATACCGGTTTGCGCAGGCAGTCGGCCAGTAATTCCAAAAGTAACGGCAGGTCCTCGCCCAGGGCGCGGCCGCCGAAGGTGGTGTTGTGGACGCTGGCACTGAAGCCCAAGCTGGCCCCCACCGTTTCCAGGGAATTAAAGATCTCCTGAAAATTGCGCCCCCCGGCACCGCGCATCAAGGCCGTGGCGGTGAAATAGGATAACCCCAGTCTGTCCGGCGGATCAAACAGACTGCCGCTGGGCAGGTAGCCGGTGATGACCACGGACGGGCTTTCAAAATTACTGCGGGTCAAGATGGTGATGCCGTTGGGCAGCTCCACCCGGGTGATGTCCTCAGGCCCGGGCAGGGAATTCCAGGCAATTTGGGGGACGGCCTTTTTTATCATTCGGGTTCCTCGGTACCGGTGGGTCGGTAGATGCCCACCACCCGGCGCGTTGGCAGCAGGCAGGTTTGCGCCACCCGCTGCACGTCTGCCGGGGTGATCTGTTCAAGTCGTTCCATGTAATTCAGGAACCAGTCGTAATGGTCGAACATCTCCGCATAACCCAGCCAGAAGGCCTGGTTGGTGATGTTTTCACTGCCGTAGGCAAATAACGCCCGGGCCTGTTTGATCGCCCGCGTAATCTCATCCGCCTTCACTGGGGCCTGCTGCAGTTTCTGAATTTCCACATCCACCGCCTGCAGCACCAGCTCGGGGGTCTGATTGGGATGCACCGTGATGGTGATATCGTAGGTGAACGGATCGTGGGTGGCCTGCAGGCTGCCGCCAACGCCCACCGCCAGCTCGCGCTCGACCAGCGCCCGGTACAACCGGCTGGTTTTATTGGATATGCCGCCGCCGCCGAACATGTTCAGGCTGGTGGGACCGGTCAGCAGGCTGTCAAGCACGGTGAAGGCAAAGAAGTCCGCCTCCCGGGCCGCTGGCGCTCGATAGGCCAGCTGCACAAAGGTGGTTTCCCCCGGGCCGCTGACCTCCACCTGCTTTTCGGCAGTGGGATCAGGCTCCACCGGGCGCGGGGCGGGGGGCACGTCGGATGGCATCAGGATCCCATAAATGCTTTCCAGCCGGTGCAGCATCTGGGCGGTGTCAAAATCGCCGGCCACGGCCACAACGGCATTGTTGGGGGCGTAGTGCGTGCGATAGTGCTGATACAGATCATCCCGGGTGATGGCATGCAGATCCGCCAGGGTGCCGATGATTTCATTGCGGTAAGGATGGGAGTCAAAGGATGCCGCCTGGATGGCCACTCCCAGGCGAAACAGGGGCTCGTTTTCGTTGCCTTCCCGCTCCGAAATGACCACGGTGCGTTCCGATTCGACCTCCTCCGCGGTGTAGATGCTGTTGAACATCCGATCCGCCTCGGATTCCAATGCCAGATCAATGGCATGGGCGGGCATGGTTTCAAAATAAGTTGTCCAATCCAGATAAGTGAAGGCGTTCCAGTAGCCTCCCTCGCGCGAGATGGCCTTGTCCAGCACACCCGAGGGGAACCGGGGGGTGCCTTTGAACTGCATATGTTCCACCCAGTGGGAGATGCCGGTTTTGCCCGGCTGCTCAAACCGTGAGCCAACCCGGTACCAGACCCAGTGGCTGATGATGGGGGCGGTGTGAATTTCCTTCAGTTGGATCAGCAGCCCATTGGACAGGCGAAACTGGTGATAGGCGTCTGGCATCGGATGGTCCTAGGGGATGATGGCCAGACAGAATTTGCTCGGAGTGGGGCCGCAAATGGCCTGCTCCCAGGTGCTGGGCATCTCACTCAGGATTTCGTGATAGGGAGCCACCACATTTTGCAACCCCACAAAGGGGGTGTGCAGCTCGGTCTCATTGAGTGGAATATCCACTTCCACGTCCAGGTTGACCGGAATGCTTTGATCCACCGGCACGGTCATGGCCAGATGGATGGGCAGTTCGGCCCCCGCCGGCAGGATGATGTCGGCGCTGGCGGCATCAATATACAGTCCGCCGGTGTAAACCGTGACCGTGGCATCCTCAATGTAAGTGTCTTCTGTCAGCGTGACCATCGTGTCCGTGTCCAGTTCGAGGTCAAACTGGGCCGGCACGCTGCTGTCCACGTTGATCGTCCGTTTGATGCTGGCTTCATCCATCATCACAAAATTTTGATACAGTGGGGTGATCAGCCCGTCCCCGACCAGCGATTTCAGGGCAAACAAATTGCGGGCCAGGACCAGCACGACCACAATCAGGATGACATTGACAATCAACGAGAAAATGGAGGCCAGGGTCCAGAAAGCCGGGCCCAGGCCGCGCGGCCGCCAGCGGCGGGGACGCGGCGTCTCGGCTGCCGGGGCATTGGTTTTGGGGTCATCTTCCGGGGTGAGGATTTGTGCGTTCATGGGTTGGCTGCCTCCAGAGTATTGAATCCGTGGGGCCACGGAGTAAAATATAAGTGTATACATAAAATATAGCATAGACTTGTAATTTTGGAAAATGAAACAGGGTATAATTATTGAAGTATTTTGCAAATATAATCAAATTACTCAACTTTTAGGTTGGGCGGCGGACTCCAGTTCACCGCCCAATCCGGTATGATGACAGCTGGGCACGCGTTTGCATCGGCCCCACAGACAAGAGGAGGCGCACAGATGGCGGGACAACCCTGGCAGTATCGGGTGGCAGTGATTGGCGCTGGTCCAGCGGGGTTGTTTGCTGCGCGCGAATTGGTGACCCAGGGGGTTCAGGTGGTGCTGCTGAACCGGGATATCAAACCCGGCGGTTTGGCGGAATACGGCATCTATCCGGATAAATATAAGATCAAAAACGGCCTGCGGCTGCAGTTTCAGCAAATTTTGTCGCTTGAGGGCCTCACCTACTACGGCAACCTGACGGTGGGCACGGCCGGGGACCTGACGTTGGACCAGCTGCGCCGGCTGGGGTTCCAAGCCCTGCTGGTAACGGTTGGGGCCCAGGCCACCAAATGGCTTGGTCTGCCCGGTGAGGACCTGCCCGGGGTCTATCATGCCAAGGATCTGGTCTATCATTACAACCGCCTGCCCCCCTTCAGCCAGGTGCGTTTCAACCTGGGGCCGCGGGTGGCGATTGTGGGGGTCGGCAATGTGATGGCGGATATTGCCCATTACCTGATCCAGCACTGTGGTGTGACCGAGGTTACCGCCCTGGCACGCCGCGGTCCGGCGGAAGTTAAGTTCGATAAAAAAGAACTGGAACGCATTGCAGCCCACCTGGATTTGGGCGCATTCGATGCTGAAATTGACCGCTGTGCCGGCCTGATGCGCTCGCTGGGACAGGACCCGGAGGCGGCCCGTGACTTTGTCCATGCTGCGGTGGCTGCCGCCGGCCCTCCCGCACCGCCAACCTGTCCGGCCCCCGCTCAAGCCGCCGGGCCGGCCCGGTTCCGACTACAGTTTCTGGTCAGTCCGGTGGCCATACACGCGAGCCCGGCCCGCCGGGTGGGCAGCCTGGAGCTTGAAGACAACACCCTGGTGGCCTCTGCTGGAGAGACCCAGGCCCGGCCGCTGGGCACCCACCATCAGCTGGAGGTGGATACCGTCATTTTTGCCATCGGCGACCGCGTGGATGCGGGCCTGGGGCTGCCCGTCCAGGGGGCCGAGTTTATTAAAAACCAGGCGCCGCGTTTCCCGGTGGACAACCAATCTTATGAGGTGTTCGACCCGGCCGCACAGCAGCCGATTGCGGATGTCTTTGTGGCCGGGTGGGCCCGGCACGCCAGCCAGGGCTTGGTGGGTATTGCCCGGCGGGACGGTGTCAATGGGGCGCGGGCCGTCCTGCAGTATTTGCACACCCGGCCCCCCCAACTGCCGCT